>DAOWNV010000059.1 GCA_030642405.1 Desulfosarcina sp. | reverse complement strand
ACCGTTGCCGAAGATCCGGTAAGCCTGAGGGGTTGACCATCGAGATGGCTGTTCGCGCAGCCGACATCCACAAAGCCGGTTTCAGGTCATTGGTCATGATGCACGATGGCAGCGACCACAATCAACTGATCGTCGGCCAATGGAAGTCATCGATTATTGTTATGAACGGTGATGACTACGATTACCGAAAAAGGCTACCCAAGTTATCTGCAAAGGATGTTTTTTCTACAAATGAGATCCGTTTCGTCACCATTGTTTCCGGCAAAGGAAAAACGCAACTTTTCCTGGACGGGGTTCACGCGAAAACCAAGGCCCATTGGCAACTGATGCTGCCTGGGTATGGGCAGCATTTTACGATGGTCGTCGGCAATTCAGTAACCGGCAAGCAATCCTGGACCGGCGAACTCCATTATCTGGCGCTAACTGGAAAAATGGCCTCTCCGGCAGCGGTAAAAGATCGGTATGATGCGTGGGTGAAGGGCCATCGTTTTTCTTTTGACGAAACCGATCATCAGCTGGCCGTATATACATTTGACAATATAGTGGAACAACGTCACATCCCGGATCGTTCCGGTTGCAGCCGGCCTTTGCAGGTACCTTCGCATCCGACCGTTCTAAAAAAACAATTTCTGTCCGCTCCTTGGCATGATTTCAAGCCTGTCCGTTCTCTTTTTATCGATGTACTGTTCAACTGGATCGGCTTTATTCCCCTTGGCGCTTTTTTCTTTGGATGGTTGGACGCATCCCCACGGTGGCTGCCGGGCCGGTATCGTGTTTTCGCTACGGTGCTGCTCTGCTTCTCTCTCAGTCTGGGAATAGAGATCGCACAGGCATGGATGCCTACACGATCTTCTAGTTTCCTGGATCTTTCCTTAAACACGTTGGGTGCGTGGATGGGAACCTGGCTGATTGTATGGATTGGGGATGAAATTAATTCCCCATAATTGCGCCGGGCTTGGAGTCGTCTTCAAGGCGCATCAACGGTCTTTTCATTCTCACAGTGATTTAAAAAAACGGCCTAATCTTTCCAACACGCATGATCGTTAGGAAAAAACTAACTTCACTATCACATATAGTGTTAGTAATCGTTAATTTCAGTTCGTATGAAGACAATGTCAAAATATCTAAGGAAATTGTTTGACTGAAAACCGATAAAACGACTAAAAACGACACACGTAGTGCTAAAAGCGGTTGCACATGTGAATTCCCATTGATGAAAAGACCGAAAGATGCCAGGACAGTCGTTGCTCTCCTTTGAAAAGGCTTTTGTCAGTACGATTTTTCTTTTTGCCATTATCCTTATACTCTCCCTGCAGGATGCGGTCGCCGAAAGAATCTTTTTTGCCGGGTACAAAAGTGGATTCTATATTCGCTCAGAAGAAGAGGGCGGAATGGAACTGCGGATTGGTGGCGCTTTCCAAACGGACTATCGGTATTACGCAGAAGGGGAAAGGGCCGACAACAGGTTTGATGTTCGACGGGCGAGATTACGCTTCCGTGGCCAACTCACACAATATTTCCGCTTTAAAATGGAGTACGAATTCCAGGGAAATGAGATCGATAACCTTGTGGATGCCTATGGTGAAGCTGTTTTTGGCCCTTCAGCCTTGCTTTTCGGGCAAACAAAGGAACCGTTCAGTCTTGAATGGCAATCGGTTGATAAGGCACTGTATTTTGCCGAACGGTCCATGGGGTATTATTTGGGGCCCAAACGGGACATCGGATTGATGCTTCACGGATCTCTGTTTCAAGATGCGATCATGTACGCCGGTGGTCTCTTCAACGGTGATGGTGATGATGGATCCATATCCGGGAGTGAGGAAGATGCCCCAGAGGTAGCCGCAAGAATCACCTTTTCTCCTTTCAAACGTTCACTCTCCCCATGGCTGAACGGAATCCAGTTTGGCGCCTCGGCAACGTATGCGCAGATCGACCCTCTCAATATCAGCTTGGGTGTGAAGAGTACCGGAATGGTTGGAACCAAAAAGAACGTATACCGTTTGACCCACAACACAAAGTTTGGCGTGATCCAGGATGTTGGGGATCGGCAACGATATAATTTTGAGGTGGCATGGGCCGTCGGCCCCGTCCTTTTTCAAGGTGAGTATTTCTCCTTGACCTACACCGATATGGAAGCGGCCGGGGCAAACCCGAAAGATGCCGACTTCTCATCCTGGTATGCCGGCCTCATGTGGTGCGTTACAGGCGAACAGCCCATATTGTCCAAGGGCGTCGTCAAACCCATATACCCTGATCGGTTCTTCAATCCGCAGGAAGGAACCTGGGGTGCTTTGTGCCTGGCCGCACGGATCGAGCATTTCGACGGGGATGAAGAGTGGATTAACCCTGCCTCCTTCGTCTCCGTGGATGAAGCGGACGCGTACAGCCTTGCAGTGAACTGGGTACTTTTTCCCATGGCCCGGATTATTCTCGATTATACCTACACAAGCCTTTCCGATCCTATTCGGGTGAGGGTGCTGCCCGACGGATCAACAGACTATATCGAAGAAGAAAATGTTGTCACTTGTAGATTCAGTATCGATTTTTAAAGGAGGGTGTTATGAGAAACTGGAAATGGATGGTCTATCTGTCAATCGCATTGTTTCTGTCGACGACTGCAGCGCTTGCCGCCTACCATCACGAAGGAGAAAATGATGCGGGCAAGTTTTTGGAGGTATATCCGGACAAAGCCGGCACAAAACTGGACAACTGCAACCTTTGTCATGCCGGCGGGTCCTATGAGAACTACAAAGGGAAAACCGTAAAATTAGGTTCTTGCCAGTGGTGCCATCAGACATACGGATATGACGGAGCGGGCGATATCAAGGAAACCATGAACGCATACGGAACTGCCTATAAGGAAAACGGAAGAAATGCACAGGCGGTAACGGCTATCGATGATACGGACAGCGATGACGACGGGAAAACCAATGCCCAAGAGATCGCGGCCAATGCAATGCCGGGAGATGCGGATGATTATCCTGGGCTGGTGGAAGCACCATACCGGGTCTACACCCGCGCTCAATTGGAGGCGCTAACAACGCATACCCAATTCATGCTGATGAATACTTCTCGGTCCGGTGACTTTTACGTCGAATACACCGGTGTCCCCATGAAAGATCTGCTGGATGACGTCGGTATTGCACAAAGCGCTACGGGTGTATGGGTCTATGCTCCGGACGGTTGGGGTCAAAACCATCCGTTGGAGTACAATGAGGACTTGGACATGTACCATGTTTATGGGAATACACCTGGTCAGACATACCAGTATCCACCGGCGACTTATTCTTACGACTTGGAAGCGGATGAAACAAAAAATCCGGATTCCGGTTGGTGTGATTACAGTGCCCCTTCCTGTTCAGGGCGATCCCACGGTGACACCATTCCGGTTACGGGCGGTCTCAAAGCTATTCTCGCTTACAAGAGGGAGGGTGCTTATATGGACATCGGTGTGCTCAATGATGAGAACAAACTGGATGGGGAAGGGCCTTTTAGGGTGGTTGTCCCTCAAAAATACATCAGTGTGCCGGATCAGTCCAGTAAATCCGATAACCAGAATGTGAAATGGCCCTACGTCTACGAATGGGATCACAATGCTGGATCCTGCAGCCGTTCGACCACCATCATTAAGATCGAACCCCTGCCTGAAGGCACGACCGACATCGACCTCCTCGAAGCAGGGTGGGGTTACGTTGACCAGAAAAAGATTATTATTTACGGTGCAATCGACGGTACCGATTCCAACGGTAATGGCATTCTCGACAGCGAAGAAGGCACCGATGACACTGCGGATTTCGACGAAGACGGCACACCCGACTACAAGGATACAGACACCACGGCGGTCAGGCATCCCAACGGGATCAAAAAAGTGCTTTTTCACACATCCGCAGGAGATTTCTCAAAGGTTGCGTGTCTTTCAGATGACGACCCGACCGTTTCCCAGACAGGGAAGCCGGGCCGGCAATTCCCCTACGGTGTGAATCGCTTTTCAATTACCGGTCTTACGGCGGGGGACTCTGTTACGGTAACGCTAAAATTTCCGGATGCTGTTCCCACAACCGCAAAATACTACAAAACCAATGCTTCCGGCCAGTGGGCGGAACTTACGTTTGACAGTAATGATGGAGATGAAGTCATAACCATTACCCTGACCGATGGTGATCCGGCAACGGATGGGGATGGGACAGCAAATGGTACCATCGTGGACCCGGGGGCTCTTACAACATCTTCCGATCCCACTCCGGATCCCGGCGCGTCTACCGATGATGATGACAGTGGGTGTTTTATCAGGGTGTTATTGCAATAACGGACAGAAGAAGTCAGGAGCCGGAATCCTGAATCCAAAATGGGCTGATTTCGCTTCGCTCCATTAATATATTAGACACCGGAGCGAAGCGATTGGTTTTAAATGATCCATACGGCTAATTTATCTGCCAGTTTCAGCACCTTGTCACTCACCCGCCCGAAGAAAAAATCATCGATGATGGTGACAAGGCCCCGGCGACCGACCACAACGCTACCGAAATTGTTCTCTTCAGCTTCTTGAACAATATGTGAAGCCCGTCCCTGATCCACACAATGAATCTTGAGTTTTATTCGGTCTGTTGGAAACTCTTCCTCCATAAGCCGGCTTCTTGCCTCTTCCAGGCGTTTGTCAAATTCGAGATCCTCAATGACAATCCTGCTTGTACAATTATTGATCTTAAAAAATGTGCTGTCTTCCGGCCAGAACTTCTGATCGGTGCCGATCATGCTGTAAAGCTGCAAATCATGGCCCGATGCGCCCACCAGGGAGCCGACACATGCAACGCCTTTCATGGATCCGTGTGTACCATCAAAAGCCACCAGCAGATGGCATACATCGGGATTGCCGCCTACCACAACGACGGGAATGTGGTTGATTTTAGCCACCAGCTTCATGGCCGTGCTTTTAATCAGCCTGTCTTTGAACCGGCTCCATCCGGTACGACCTACAACAACGGCATGGTATCCGTTGTAAGATTCCTTGATGATATCTCTTGTAATCCCCAAATTTTCCGCCGGAGTTTTGAACGTGATGGCTGATTCGGAAAAGCCCTTTTGTTTGAAGTAGACCAAGGCGCTGTCCATGGCGTTGGAAATGTTCACTTTTTGTTCCGTGGCCCATCGCTTCAGTCCGGTAGCTCTTTTTTTGTAATGGGCGTAAGAATCCAATTCGGAAAAGAGATCGAGCAATTGAGTCTGCACATGAAAAAGGACGATCTGTGTCCGGTCAGGTGGAAACACATTTGCAGTGTAACGGATGGCCTTCAGGGACTGTTCGCTTCCGTCTACGGCGACGAGAATTTTATTTGGCGGCGCGCTTTTCTGCAATAGAAAACCTCCTGGGAGAAAAATGGAAAACAATTGTTTTGTTACAAACGCTAAAAGATAATATCGTTTTGAAGAGACCTCGTCAATATGGGAAATAGACAACATTCGTTCATTTTGCTCTTGACATTTTTATCGTGAATGCACATAAACTTCCCAAGCTTATTGTTAATCGACCAACTGTGGAGAGATTTCCTTAGCGGAAATCTTTTCTTTTTTTCAGGCCTGAAAATTTTGATCCGTAAAAAAATGAAATTCATGGTGCAATTATGGCGTTGAATCTGGATGGCTACGAAGGCAACGGCTCCTTTGCCCACGGCATCCACCCACCGGAGCGCAAGCACTTTTCCAAGGATGCGGCTATCCGTGTGATGCCGACACCTGACAAAGTGGTACTTTCCCTTCACCAGAACATCGGAGGGCCCTGTGCGCCTACGGTTAAAGCACGCCAGGCTGTTACGTGGGGTGAGGAAATCGGCAAGGGTACCAGTTTTGTTTCAACAACCTTGCATGCGTCCATACCTGGGGTCGTACAGCGACCCATGCGCATGACATTGGCAAACGGTCGTCACATGGATACCCTTCCAATCAAAGCCGGAGGCGAAATCCCGGAAGACCGGGCCTTATGGGATGAGATATTCGGAGGTACCTGGCCCACAACCGGCCTGGATGCCTACGATCCTGCCGAAATCAGCCGTGCTATCAACGAGGGTGGGTTGGTTGGGCTGGGAGGCGCAGCTTTCCCCACCCATGTGAAAATTACCCCTAACGACAAAAAACCCGTCCACACCCTGATCGTCAACGGTTGTGAGTGCGAACCCTATCTGACGGCCGACTATAGTCTCATGATGGAGGCTCCGGAACCTATCATTACCGGTGCCTTGTTGGCCGGCCGTAGCGTGGGGGCCGAGCGGATCGTCATCGGGGTGGAGGACAACAAGATGCCGGCGGTAAAAATCTTGAAAAAGGCGGCCAACGGCACCGGCATCCAAGTGGCGGTATTGAAGACCAAGTATCCACAGGGCAGTGAAAAACATTTAATTCAGGCGGTCATCAAACGCCAGGTGCCATTGGGCGGTCTGCCTTCCGATGTGGGTGTTGCTATCAGCAATGTAGGCACGATGGCGGGTGTGGCTCGAGCCGTAATTCATAAAAAGCCATTGACTCACCGGGTGATCAGCATCACTGGAGGTGGTATTGCCAATCCCGCGAACGTATTGGCGCCTATCGGCGTCTCCTTCGGGGCTTTGATCGATTTATGTGGTGGTTTAACGAAAAATGCAGCACGGCTGGTTGCCGGGGGGCCTATGATGGGATTCGCTTTTTCCAATCTCGACACCCCGGTAACAAAGGGTACCAGCGGTCTTACCGTGATGACCAAACAGGAGGTTGCGGCCGGTGAGCAGACCGTCTGTGTCCGTTGCGGCCAGTGTGTGGACGCATGCCCCATGAATCTGGTACCTACTAAAATTGCCTTGGCAGCTAGACACCAGGATGTAGACCTCTCCCGAAGATATAACATCATGGCCTGTTTCGAATGTGGTTCTTGTGCCTACTCCTGCCCGGCCCACATCCCCCTGGTACAGTTGATCCGGGCGGGCAAGGCCAGTGTGGCGGCGGCGGATCGCGCCTGATGAAAACCGGAAATGGCCAATCTGCCTGATATCTGAATAATGAAGGAAACCGATGTGAATGCAATTGAACACACCGAGGATGTGGCACCGGTGATTTATGTTTCACCGTCTCCCCATCTGGTGCAGACGGCAACCAGCACCCGGCGGATGATGGTGGACGTACTGATCGCTTTGGCACCGGTCGTGGCCATGTCCCTGTTCGTTTTTAAGGGCTATGCACTTTTTCAGTTAGCCGTTTGTTTAGCGGGTAGCTTGGCCGCTGAACTCATTTTCGTCAAGATGCGCGGTAAGCCGTCAACATTGAAGGACTGCTCGGCCATTGTCACTGGGGTTATCCTGGCCATGTCTTTGCCTGGCACAGCTCCATGGTACATTGGTATCATTGCTGCTTTTGTGGCTATCGGGATCGGCAAGGTGATCTTCGGCGGGCTGGGTATGAACCTGTTCAACCCGGCCATGGTGGGCCGTGCTTTTGTGATGATCTCCTTTGCCGGCGCCTTGGCCGCATCTGGATTCGAAGATGTTCAAAGCACCGTGGACGCCGTTTCCCAGGCCACACCCATGAATGCATACAAGATGAACGGTGTGGTAACCCCACTGGTATCTCTTTTCCTGGGTACTACCAACGGTAGCCTGGGAGAAACCAGTGCATTGGCCTGTCTGTTGGGCGGCCTGTACCTGGTTATCCGACGCACGGCATCATGGGAGATCCCGGTAGGACTTCTCACTGCAGTAGCGATCATCGGTGGCCTGGCAGACCTCATGGGACCCGCCGACGGATGGACAATACTGCATCATATCTTTGGCGGTTCAGTATTATTCGGAGCCTTTTTCATTGCTACTGACCCGGTGACTAGCCCGTTGACTCCCAAAGGCAAGCTGATTTTCGGTTTCGGTACCGGGGTGTTGATTATGACGCTACGGCTTTTTTCCGGTTACCCGGAAGGGGTAATGTTTGCAGTGTTGCTCATGAACGCGCTGACGCCGTTGATTAATCGATGGATGATACCCAAACCATTTGGAGAACATTAGCTGAAAGAGGTATCTTGTTGGTTCAGGCCATCGTTATCCCTGTATTGAATTTGCTTACAACATGAGAGTTTTTTAACTATGGACAGTGCTACTTCACAAATTACCGGAGGCTTTCAATCCAACAAATTGGTTCAAGCCTGGTTGGTGCTGGTGCTCGCCGTAGTGTTCGGCATCTCTTTGGCCGGTGTTCAACTGGTTTTGGGGCCGATCATAGAGAAAAATAAAATGAACGAGACCCTGGAAAAAGTGCCCGAATTGGTTTTGGGAAAAGACCTGGCTGCCAAGATGGCAGGTGAAAATCAGGTTCTGGAGATTACTCCCAACCATGTAATGGTGGAAAACGCGGGCCGGTCCAAATTTTACAGCGTTTACGAGGCGAGCTACCAGGGGGATCGAAAAGGGTGGGTGGTTAAAAACAAAGGCCGGGGATATGCGGACACGATCGAACTGCTGGTTGGGTTCTCACCGGATTTTTCATCCATAACCGGCCTGTTTGTACTCGATCAGAAAGAAACTCCCGGCCTGGGAAATAAAATCATTTTTGAAAAGTGGCGAAATCAGTTCATCAATGCGCCAACGGACAAACCGTTGGTGGTGGTCAAAACGGGTTCCACCCGACCTGAAGAAATCGATGCGGTGACCGGGGCGACCATTTCGTCGAAAAGCGTGACGGTCCTGATCAATTCGGTCATAAGCGATTTAAAAGAGCCGCTCACCGCAGCACCAAACGAAGCCGGAAAAGAGGATAAAGACAATGGCTGATCAACCCACCGCCTTGGAGCGGTTCATCCAGGGGGTTTTGCCCGAAAACCCGGTTTATCGCCAGCTTTTGGGTTTATGTCCCACACTGGCAGTGACGAACAGCCTCACTGCTGCTGTCACCATGGCAGGAGCCGTAGGATTCGTATTGCTCTGCGCCAATGTGATCATCAGCCTGATTCGCAACCTACTCAAGCCACATTTACGGATCGTGGTTTTCACCCTGACCATAGCTACCTTTGTTACAATAGCCGACCGACTTCTGGCTGCCTATCTCTATCAGATGAGCAAAACCCTGGGGCCATACATTCCACTGATCATCGTCAACTGCATTATTATATGCCGGTGCGAGGTGGTAGCCTCCAAACAGGGGCCTGTTGCCGCAGCCTCCGATGCCATCGGACAGAGCCTGGGTTTCGGGCTGGCCCTGGCGAGCATTGCCGTCATTCGGGAAATTCTGGGTACCGGCGCACTGTTCGGAATACGCGTTCTGCCGACGGTTTGGCCGGACTGGGTGATCATGGGGCTTCCACCCGGCGCATTTCTTACTTTCGGCATACTGTTGGGCGTAGTCAACTGGTTTACCGATAGGAGGAAAGCAGCATGAATTATCTTATCGATATTCTTCTTATCGCGCTCAGCGCCGCCCTTATCAACAATTTCGTACTTTACTACTTTGTCGGTATCTGTCCCTTTATTGGTGTTTCCAGGCATGTAAGCATGGCGGTTGGTATGGGGGCCGCAGTTACTTTCGTCATCACCATTGCCGCTTTTATCTCCTGGACCATCACGACTTTCGTCTTGATGCCCGGTGCGCCACTCACAAAAATGGCAGCTGGGCTTTTTCTGCCGGCCGAGGTTGCAGCCGGTGTTGATTTGACGATTTTAAGCTATATTGTCTATATTTTTGCCATCAGCTCATCAGTGCAATTTGTGGAGATGTACGTGCGACGCTTCTTCCCCCTTCTTTACAAAGCATTCGGTGTGTTTCTCCCTCTGATTACCACCAACTGCGCTATCCTTTTTGCCTGCCTGACCATCATGAGCAATGTGGTTGGGGCGGATAATCCGGCGGACCGGTGGGATTTGAGCCGTGCACTGACCCTGGCTTTTTTCGGCGGGGTTGGATTCACCATCGCTATCGTGATCATGGCCGGCATCCGGGAGGAACTGGAGCTGTGCGATGTGCCCAAACCATTCCGGGGGGCTGCCATCACTTTAGTTGTGGGAGGGATTCTTGCCATGGCCTTCATGGGATTTACCGGAGTGGATACCGGCCTGAGGGAGGCAATGACCGCCAAGCCGGCAGTGGCGGAAACGACCACTTCTCAAATGGTACCGTCACCACCGGAAAAACATAACTTATCACGATTGCATAACGGCCGACGAATTTTCCAACAGATGGAATGCGTGGTGGATAGCGGACTGGAGGAATCATGTCTTGGGTAATTTTGGGACTTGCGGCCGCCACCATGCTGGCCATGGCCTTGGTGCTTTCCTTTGTTTTGGGATGGGCCAACCAGACTTTTCATGTGGAAGTAGACCCACGGGTGGATGCAGTCATCGAAGTCCTGCCCGGAGCTAACTGCGGCGGTTGTGGATATGTAGGTTGTGGTGAATACGCAGAGGCGATCGTTCTGGAAGATGCACCGGTAAACCTTTGTACCGTTGGAGGGGAAAGCTGTACTAAAACACTGGCCGATGTGATGGGCGTGGATGCTTCCGTGAGTTATCCCTGGCGTCCCGTTGTCCATTGTGGTGCCACGTCTGAAGACCGCTTGGGAAAAAGTCCCTATCTTGGTGAGCAGCGCTGTGGCCCGGCTAACCTGGTGACCGACATCCAGGGTTGCACTTACGGTTGTCTGGGATTCGGCGACTGCACCCGGGCCTGTGACTTCGATGCCATCCACATCAAAAAGGGTCTGGCACAGGTGGACTACGAGAAATGCGTGGGTTGCGGCGCTTGCGCCAAAGCCTGCCCCCGAAACATCATTACAATGGCCCCGTTTAAAACCGATCGCATGCTGGTGGTGCAGTGTTCCAACCAAGATGCCGGAAAGGATGTGAAGTCCGTGTGCAAGGTGGGCTGTTTAGGTTGCAAGGCCTGCGAACGGACGTCGAATCTATTCACAATAGACAACAATCTCTCCACCATCAACTACGACCATTATACCCTGGAAAATCTGGAGACCGGTCTTGCAGCTGCCAAAAAATGCCCGCGGAACCGGCTTGTTTTCGTGGGCATTCCCTCAGAGAAAGACATCATGGAAGCAGCCGAAGAAGATCTGCCGAGTGTGGTCAGGCCTGATTTCAAGACCACAGTTGACGATACGGAGTGGCGGGGGTAAACTTGATATTACGTCATGGGAATACTTGAACGGTCCCAGAATGCAAATCCAAATAAACCTGTTAGAAAAAGCAATGTAAACGGGACGGATCCTGACGTTCCTGGTTCATTTTCCTGATGTTCGACCATCCCGAAGGCTTCAAGTAGTTCAATCGTTCCATTTCCTGAAAAAGCATAATTTTCGTCAACGGTTGCACTGATGGGTGAATGTGACCAACCATGGTTGGCTACCTCTGAATCATAAACCATATCAAATCCCAGGTTTGTAACAGCCAGGATCACGACGGTTATAATCAATAATGCAGCGCTTTTCATGACTATCCCCCGTTGATTGAATTGAAGCGTTTTTCCGGCATGGTATGGTGTTTCATTTTTCCCGGATGCCGATTGATTTATTCATCGGTGCCATGTGAAAAAACTAAAGCAGGAAATTTAATTGACTCCTTCCATTCGAATTGCTTTAAGTTCACCGATTGCTTCCTGGACGGTAAGATCCATATTGGT
>DAOWNV010000100.1 GCA_030642405.1 Desulfosarcina sp. | reverse complement strand
CTCATGAGAGCTGCCGAAGCGCGCCTGGCTGTTGCGGATGAGGAATCCAACAACACAGATGATGATTTTGACAATGAAGATAATGACAATGACGATAATGAAGACGATAATGAAGACGATAATGAAGACCATGAAGACCATGAAGACAATTACGGTGAAGATAATTTGAAAGCATAAAAAAGTTATACTTCTTTCTTTCGATTCCGACACAGACGCGCCACCGACCCCGATCCAAGAGAGTGATTCGGATGCCGATGGTTTCCATCTATTTTCATCTAAATCGTGAACAGGCGGAACTTTACAGTCTCATCTTGAGTTCTGCCGGCATTGGAAGCCATGTGGCTGCCTCAGATGATGGTTTCTTCATTGAAGTTCCGAAATCCTACGTCGATAAGGCAGCCGACGCAATTCGTCTTTATGAGGCCGAAAACCCCGCTTCAATTGAAGAAAAGCCCGTAGGAGATCATCGCCGCTTGACGTCAACACAATTTTCCGGTGTTGCCGTAGCGATATTGCTGCTTGCCGTCCACATCGCGGTTGTTACCAGCGCTGCCCCCAAAGATTATATCGACGTCTTTGGAGCCGAATCCCTCCTTATTCTTCGTGGGGAGGTATACCGGTGCGCCACAGCTCTCGTTTTACATGCCGATGCCGCACATATTGCAGGAAACATGGTCGGTCTGGCGATTTTCGGTGGTGCCGTGAGTTCGATTATGGGGGCCGGTTTGGGGTGGTTGATGATTCTGGCTTGTGGTGTTTTGGGTAACTGGGTTAATGCCTTTGTTTATGAAACAAGCCATTTGTCCGTTGGTGCGTCGACATCGGTATTTGGTGCCGTTGGTATTTTATGTGCGATCCAGGCGGTTATGGCCAAACGAACCGGCAAGGGATGGAAACAAATGGGGTTGGCCCTGGCCGGTGGTTTTGGGCTTCTGGCTTTTTTAGGAACCGGCCCCGGAAGCGATCTCGGCGCTCATCTTTTCGGGTTTACCGTTGGATTGATCATGGGCAGTGCATTCGGCCTGGGGGTGGAGCGGTTGCCGGGGAAAAAAATTCAGTGGATGTGCGGCACTTTTGCCATCTTTACACTTTTCTCCAGTTGGATTGTCGGGATAACATCGTAACGGGCAAAATAGCCATTTTCAGATGGGCACTATTCTAATCCACAGGCGGGGTCCTTGGGATACGAATCACAAATTCAGTGCCTTTGCCGGGAGTGCTTGTCACGGAGATGGTTCCGCTGTGTTGTTTGACTATGCGGTTGGTGATGAAAAGGCCTAATCCGGTGCCATTTCGGCCTTTGGTGGAGAAGAAGAGGGAAAAAACCTGTTCACGAGTCCCGTGGTCCATACCGATTCCATCGTCCGCTATTGTGAAAACGACATCTTTTTTGCGGCCTGCCATGGAAAAGGTAACTTGATGCGTAGATTTTTCTCGATCTTTTAAGCATGCGTCGGAAGCGTTTTCCAGGATATTGACCAGCGCAGCATGAAGATAGTCACCATCCACGGTCATGCTTCCTGCGTTTTCGTCGAACCGGCAGTCGAGGCGGATGTTGTTCTCGTCGAACCGTGAGCTTAGGGTTCCGGCCACTTGAGTTGCAAATTCCGTCGCTTCTACCGCCAAACGATTCAGCTCTCGTTTCTTTGCATAATAGAGAATATTCAGCACCATTTTATGGATTCGCCCGGCTGTCTCATTTGCGGCTTTGCAGCCTTCTTCCATGCGAGAGAGATCGTTTTTCTTCAACCCCGAGGATACCAGGTAGAGTCCACCTTCAAGGCTGGTGACCAATCCCTTGATTCCGTGGGAGATGGATCCTATCATCAGGCCTAGCGAGGCCAGGTGATCCTGAAGTTCGGTTTTCTCGCGAATCAATTGTTCCAGGCTACTGGTGTAATCCTGCATTTTTCGGCGTATTGTGATTTTTTCACAGGCTCGCCGAAGAGCGATTTCCAGGGCGTCTACGTTGATGGGTTTAGTAATGAAATCCGTAGCTTTGTGTTTCAGGCTGCGAATGGCCAGGTTCATATCACCGTGCCCGGTGATCATGATCACTTCGGTTTCCGGATTCTCATTTTTTATTTTCTTGAGCAGGTCAATCCCGTCGCTACCGGGCATTTTGATGTCGGTGACGACTATCTGAGGTGATTTTGTCTGAAAAATTTCAAAGGCCTGTTGGGCGTTTTCCGCTTCCACTGTACGGTAACCCATATCCTGCAGGGCTACGGCCAAAACATCCCGGATATCCTGTTCGTCATCAACGAGCAAGATGGTTTTCCCTTTGGCGTCAATCATGAAAAAGCTCCGTTGTCTCAGTGCTTGAACCTGTAAAGGCCATCTTTTTACTAATAGCGGGAAACTGAAGGACAAAGCATGTGCCATGGGGAGCATGGGGCTTTGCTTCGATTGTTCCGCCGCATTCTTTGACAATCCCATAGCTGATGGAAAGACCCAGGCCGGTGCCCTTGCCTACCTCTTTGGTAGTAAAAAACGGCTCGAAGATTTTTTCCATTTTATTGTTCGGGATACCTGTTCCCGTATCGCAGATCCGACAGACGACCCGATCGTTTATTGTCCCTGTCCACAGGTGGATTGTTTTATCATCGACATTGCCTGTGGACGGTTGGTTTTCCCATTGGGATTCGATGGCATCACGGGCGTTGAGCAGCAAGTTGATGAAAACCTGCTCCAAACGGCCTGAGTCGGCATGGATGCGGGGAAGGGACTCGCTGATTTCCCATACCACCTGTATCCCCCGTACCTTAAGCTGTTGGCTGAAAATTTCGAAAGCGCTTTTCAATACATCGTTTAATAGCACAGTTTCCATCTCCATGTCCGATTTTCTGGCGAACTGGCGCATGTGGTTGATGATTTTTGCCGCCCGATCCACGTTCTTGTCCACTTTGGTCAGCATGGTGAAGAGAAGCTCCTGCGCAATCGCTTCCGAGGTGTTGATTTTTTTGATGAAGAAGCTGCTTACCGTTTTAATCACGGAAAGCGGCTGGTTGAGTTCATGGGCTACGCCGGTGGCCATTTCGCCCAGCGTGGCCATCTTGCTTGCCTGGATCAGCTGCTGTTCGGTCTCCAGACGTTTGGTGATGTCGCTGGTCGTCACCAGCAGCACTTTCTGACCGGAGTACTCCGAGGGTGAAATGCGAATATTGACAAACAGTCCGTTGCCGTCATGGTCAAGGTGTCTGGCCTGATTGATCACCGAACAGGTGACCAGTTTGAATGCATAGTGGTCCTGTTCTTCGGGGTGAAACAAGGTTATAAAGGATCGACCAATGATCTCTTCTCCGGCAAATCCGTAAACAGCGGTCACACTCTGGTTGCAATCCATGATCTGGAGTGTTTTCACATCAAGCACAAAGACCGGGTTGGGGATATTGCTGAAGATAGCGTGGTATTTTTTTTCTGATTTCTGCAGATCCTCTTCCAATTGGCGGCGTTGAGAGATGTCAAGGGAAATCTCCATGGCAGCGACAACCTCGCCGTCGGCGTTTTTAATGGGAGAAGTACGCACCAGCCAGTGCTTAGTCGACCCGTCTTTGTCTACCCCTCGCTCTTCCGTTTGATGAGACATCCCATCAATAAACGTTTTTTCAACCGGGCAGGAGATACACTTCTCATCTCTTCCCTTGTAGGCATGAAAACAGTAGTCACCAGGTTGCGGAGCAAATCGTGTTGAGAATTCCTGGTTGAAGCGAAGAAGCCGGTAATTACGATCTTGAACGGTGATCAGGCATGGCACTTTTTCGAACAGGTTCTGGTATTCGTCCCGCTGTTTGTTCAGCGCTTTTTGGTTGGAAGCGATTTCATCGGTCATCTGGTTGATCGCCGAAGCCATTTGTCCTAGTTCATCCGCCTTTTCCACATGAACCTTGGTGGTGTAGTCTCCACTTGCGATTTGGCGCGTCCCGGCGATGAGGCCTTGAATCGGCTTATTGACGAAGCGCAGGACAAAAACGAGGATGATTGCCGAAGTAATTAAAAAGACGAACCCGGCCAGTCCGATGATGCCCCGTTCTTCCATCAGGATGTCATGATCGGTGTTTTTTAGCGAAATGACGACATCCAATGCACCGAGGATCTTTTTCCCTTCGGGATGAACGTGGCAATCGCCCGTGCTGCAACCCGGTTCGTTGCAAATGGGGCTGATGATGCCCAGCAGCCTGTAGCCGGAATCGGATAACAGAATCCTCGTTCTCTCCTCCAAAGGGACAGCTGTTTTGGGAGGATTGTCTTTGTGGCAGATATTACAGGCCTCTACATCCATGTCGGAGACCTGTTCAACTTCCTCCGGTTTGTTGGAATATTTGATTTCGCCATTTTTATTGTAAATGCGGATATTTTCTATCTCCGGCTGTTTCCCGATATTGTTGATGATCTGGTGGATCTCGTCTCGGGCGTTGAGCATCATGGCATAGTGGGTCCCCAGCCGTATGGTGTTGGTTAGCCGATCGGTTGCGGCCACCATACTTTTCATACTCTTCTCTTTTTGATTGCGAATATTGAAAAATGCCCAGGTGGTCATTATGACCAGCAGTACGGTGCCTACCGCTAAAATCAGTTTAGAGGCCAGGCTGTTTCTAAGGTTGTGGATGATGCGGATCATAATGCCTTTCAAGGATATCAAATGAACGGAAATCATTTAATTGACATTTGTTATTGAATTATTTTTTCCTTAAAGCCATCCAATATTGCTAAATTCAAATCCAACCCAAGGGATTTATCATCGATTCCCATCGCTAACCCAAGAAACTGGGGAAGATAGAGTACGGTGATAGAAAGGTCCTCTCCCGTCATCTGGGAAACCTTGGATTGCCATCCATCCAGGTTGATCTGGCACATGGGGCAAACGGTGACGATGAGGTCGGCCCCTTTGGCCGCTTTTAAAATCGTGCAGACTCGCTCCAGGCCGGTTTCGGGCTGGGTACTGACCAGTGATGCACCACAGCAGCGGGTACCCATCTCCCAGGAAAGAATTTCAGCTCCGGTGATTTCTACAAGGGGCTCCATGGAGACCGGCCGTTCCGGATCATCGAATTCAACATAGGGGCGAAGGCATTGGCATCCGTAGTAGGGGGCAACGGTCAATCCTTTGAAAGATCGGGTGATGAAAGGGGACAGTCGTTTTTTTCCCAAGTCCATGGAGAGCACATCCAGCAGATGGCGTACCCGGACATTGCCGTTGGCTGATAGGTCAACGGCTTTTAGCGCTTCATTGATTGTCGCTCGTCTTTCGGCATCGTTTTGCAACGCATCGTTAGCTTTCTTCAGGTTCAGATAACAGGCGCTGCAAGGTACCAGAATTTGACTGCCACTTCCAGCTTGTTCGGCCAAAGCGAGGTTGCGGGCGCTCAGGGACAAGGAGAGCAGGTGGCTGAGGGGTGCCGCTGCACTGGCACCGCAGCAGGTCCAGTCATCAATCTCCGTGAGGGAAACACCGGCAGCAGCCATGACCGCTCGTGTGGACAGGTCGTATTCGCGTGCTGTTGCGGTTAGACTGCAACCCGGGTAGTAAAGGTATTTCATGGTGTTTTTTCCTTCCCGGTAGTTCCGGCCTGTGCCTGCTCCATGGCCGCCACTTTATCGAAGAGAGCATCCAGGGGTGTTGCCGACGATTTTCCAAAGCCGATCGTAACTTTTCTTTTTCCCAACAGTTTTATTCCCAAAGGCGCGAAACGGAAAGGTGTCAGGGGGTTTTTCATCGCAGTGAAGTAGCGGGTCATGAATTCCATCTCCCGGACTCGTCCATAACGTCGAACGGTTTGCATGAACTTTTCATAAAAAAGACGGCTGTTGCGAAATTGTGTTTCCTGTCGAGCAAAGGCGATTCCTTTGAGAGCCTCCATGGATTCGGTCAACGGAAGCCCCCGCGGGCAGCGAAGGGTGCATGTGTAGCAATCCGAACAGAGGATGAAGGTTTTGCTTGCCATTATATCAGTCAGGCGGCCCAAAATGACCAGGCGCCACATTTTCCTGGGTGTCAAATCCATTTGTTCCGCGTTGGGGCACGAAGCGGTGCAGGTGCCGCATTGGATGCAGGGGCGCAAGTTGGCCTGAATTACATTGAGGGAGCCATCTGTTGGGTTGTCGTTCTTGTCTGTTTCAAACATGAAAAAGATCCTTTGCGCGGGTGGAATTTGAGATTTTAGTTATAGTGCCATTGCCCCATCGATGGCTCCGAATAGACTCCGGTGTTCGAATCCTTCCACGATAGACGCACTATTAGGGCATACCGTAGCGCAATCCCCACAACCCTGGCACATGGCCGAATTGACCTCGACGCGCTGACCGGTATCATCAAGGAAACGGGCATCGTAGGGGCAGGTTTCGATACACCGCAGGCACAAGGTGCAGAGGCTGTGGCGTACAACAGCCGTGGTTCGTGCAGCCGGCAATCGCTTGGTGGACAAAATGGACAGGGCGCGTCCGGCAGCCGCTTCGGCCGTGGCAACGGTTTGTGCAATGGAACGGGGAGACAAGGCGATGCCGCACCCGAATACGCCGGCTTTCATTGCTTCCACCGGGCGCCATTTGGAATCCGCCTCCCGAAAGAAACCGTCCCTGTCCTGTTCGGCGCCATAGGCAAGGGCCAGTGTATCAGGCAAATGAGGCTGAATACCGGTGGCCAGGATTAAAAGATCAGCGGATATTTCAACCGGTGTATCCAATATGGGATCGTGGAGCCTGACGGTTATGGTGGCTCTTTTTTCATCGTTGATGTTTACTTCCGGTTTTTGTTCCGGTCGATATTGGAAAAAGAGAACCCCCTGTTTGCGGGCTTCGGTGTACCAGGATTCATTGAGACCGCAGGTCATCATGTCCCGGTAAAGGATATACACCTGCAAATCAGAGTTCTTTTTTTTCAGCCACAGGGCCTGTTTCAAGGATGTGGGGCAGCAGACGCGGCTGCAATAATTCCTCGGTTCCTCCCTGGAACCAACGCATTGAATCATTACCACGGAATTGATTTCTTCGGTGTCGAGCCGGTTTTCGTGAATGCGGATCTCCATCTCCCGCTGGGTGACAACCGCCTCACTGGTGCCGTAGCCATAGGCATCGGTAGGGGCTTCTTTACCGCCGGTGGCCAGGATCACGGCCCCGTGCTCCACGGTAATAGCTCGCTTGTCGGCTGATTCGATGGTGGAGATAAAATGACCGGCCTGACCGAAGGCGCCAACGACCCGGCTTTGGGTCATTACTTCGATTTCGGGGTGTTTTTGCACCCGACTGATGGTTTTTTCAAGAAATGGGGCGATGGGCATGCCGTCGATGGTTTCATGCAGCCACGTCATATTACCGCCCAACCGCTCGGATGCTTCCACCAGGGTCACGTTCACTCCGTGGTCGGCAACAGCTATGGCGGCACTCAATCCTGCAGCCCCGCCACCAACGACCAAGGCCCGGTTGACAATGGTAATGCCTTCTTGTGGGTTAGGCGACGCAGATTTCAATCGGTTAATGCCGGTCATTACCGTGGTTATGGTGGCAGGGGCATTCCACTCCCGGCGTTCGTTTTTAACAACCGCTTCGATCAGGGATGGCTGCAGACCGAAAGCTTCGGTTAGATCCTGAACTTTCATGCTGTAAACGAACGTTTGACAGGTCACCACAAGCACCCGGTTAACATCTTCTGAAATCGTATCCGCCAAGGTCTTCCATCCTTTTGCCGTGCAGAGGCGTTTTACGGTTGTTATTCGGATCACCGAAGGATCCTGTTGCAAGCGGGCCGTCAGTGCCTCCACCTCCGTATTGTCTTCGGATTTGCTTTCGCACATGCAAAGCACAACCAATAAGCGGGGAGGTTGTCCGGATACATCCCGATGTTCATCGGAGATACTTGATTCGTCCGTCAGTCCTCCACCTGCGCGGTGGATCGTCTTCGAAGCGTTGACCGCTGCCGATGACGCACGGATCACCGATTCGGCGATATCGGTGGGGCCTGTCAGGGTTCCTCCTACAAAAATTCCCGGACGGAGAGTTCGGGTTTCTGAAAATGCAGTGGGGGTAACGAATCCGAATTCGTCGGTTATGATCTCCAGCTTTTCGGCCAAAAGGGCTGTTTGAGAATTGGCCCGTTGACCTACGGAGAGTATGACCAGATCGAAGACCGCCTCCCGGATCTCTCCGGAAACCGTCATCCAGCGGATGGAAACATCATCGCTTCCCAAGGTGGGGGCGATGGAGTGAACCCGGCCGCGCTCCAGTTGGACGCCATAAAGGGAACTATTTTCCTGCCCGTAGCGTTCGAAGGATTTGCCGAAGGTACGCAAGTCCATATAGATCAAGGTTGCCTGAAAATCGTTTCCGGCCACACGTTTTGCTACTGCGATCTCCTTGAGTGCGGACATGCAGCAGATCGTACTGCAGAAATCGGCACCGGATTGCAGATCCCTGGATCCGACACATTGAATCCAGGCGGCCCGTTTCACCGGTTGTTTGTCCGAGGGGCGAAGCAGTCGTCCGCCATCGGGTCCCGTACCGCTGAGCATTCGTTCTAGTTCAAGGCTGGTGACCACGTTGGGAACCATGCCGTACCCCATGGGGTTTTTTCCCGTTGACGGATCGTAGCAGGTGGTTCCAGTGGCCAAAACAATGGTCCCCACCGTCTGTTTTACATGTCGGTTTTTATCAAATTGCTCATACGCGGCAGAAATCTTTGGAATCAGGTCTTCAGGTTCGAAAGGTTTGATCAGGTAATCCGTGGCACCGGTTTTCATGGCCCCCACGGCGGTTTCCACGGTAGCGTAGGCGGTCATCATCAGTACCGAAATATCCGG
>DAOWNV010000218.1 GCA_030642405.1 Desulfosarcina sp. | reverse complement strand
GGCCATGGCTGCCGCTTCCAATCCACTATTCCGGCAGCAGAACGCCACAATGGTTGGGGCGTCATCGGTTTTGGCCGATGCTGATTCGGTGACGCGATTGATCATTTCAGTATCGTTGAAGTCGCCAATTTGGATGGCGTCCATGGGACACTCCGAAGCGCAGATACCGCACCCCTGACAGGCAACAGTGGAAATTACCGGTTTGTTGTCCGTGGTCCAGTCTATGGCGCCATGGGGGCAACACCGGTAACAGGTGAGGCAGAAAGTACACTTACCGGTGTCCAAAACGGCTTTGTTGACCGGGACGGTGACGGTGCCGTCGCCCAACAGGCTACGGACACGGCTTGCGGCATTTTGTGCATCCATCAGGGCGCTGTAACGCTTTTTAACACTTCGGCTACCGCCGATCACGAAAATTCCTTCGCGGTTAGTGTCTACCGGGTAACGGTGAACATTGTCTGTCTGCAAAAAGCCCATGGAACCGACATCGATTTTTAGCATTTCGGCCAGATCCATATTTGCCTGGTCAGCACCTATGGACTCTTCCACCACGATGATATCGGGTGTTAATCCCACTTTTTGCTGAAGAACAGGATCATCATAGGCAATGGACAGGCTGTTACCATCCTGCGTAATAGAGGGTATTGCATCCAATTTTATATACATGGCGCCTTTGTCCCGGCACTCCAGGTAGAGGCGTTCCAAGCCGTCTTCCGCCACTTTCAAGTTACCGGCGAACACATAAGCGCTTGTGTCATCCAGGTTCTCAATGACCAGCACACTTTTTAGAACCCGCTCCAGATCCAACGGATTACCGTCCTGGGCCAGGCCTATCATGAAGGCTACTGTCTTGCCGGCGAAGGCAGAAGGGTTTTCACTTACAGCAGTTTCCAACTGGCTCTGCGTGAGAACTGTGTCTGACTGGCTGAGCCCGTAGGCTTCGTGCATGGGGCTGGTGACCAGTTCCGATGCCACAACGATAGCGCCAACGGACTTTTGGACAATGTCTTCACTGCTCGACAGCCAAACCCGGAAATCGCCGGGTGCACCGGTTGCACCATCCATTCGCGTTCCCGTCATCACTTCTATTTGGTCCGATCCCTTGATCGATGCTACCAAAGCAGTCAAAGTCTCCTGTTCCTCACCATCCAGGTCAGCGACGCCGTCAGCTTTGCCTATTTCATCCCTTTCATCAATCAGCACCACTTTGTATCCACCGGCGGCAATTTCCGTGGCGGCCTTCACACCGGTCATTCCAGCACCCAACACTAGGACATCCGTTGCCAGGTTGATGTTTTCCATTTCTGTTTGTTGTGTCATTAGGCCCTCCCCAGATATTTCATTACTTCGCCGGCAGACTGGCCTGCGTTGACGATGGACTCGGCAATGGTTTTCGGTCCCGAAGCGGTGCCGGCTACAAACACACCTTTTTGGCCGGTGGCTGACCTGTTAAGTTTGTCGGCACAGGCAAAGAAGCCGTCACTGTTGAGCGGAGTACCGGCCAGCTCGGACAGTACCGCATTGTCCTCACCCGGCATAATGCCGATGGAGAGCACCACAAGGTCGAACTCATCTTCCACAGCTTGGCTGATCCCTTCGGCGGTCATGTATCGGGTTCGTATGCGGTCGTCTTCAGCAGCGTACATGTCTACAGGAATATTGCGAACAAATTTCATTTCGTCTTTGCACTGTTGGTAAAAGACAGGAAAATCGTTGCCCGTATTTTGAATGTCCATATAAAAAACGGTGATATCCAACTCCGGATCTTTATACTTCATGGATTGGGCCGTTCGCAGGGCGTATGGGCAGCAGACCTGACTGCACCACAAGTTGCCCAGCCGTTCGTCCCGGCTTCCCACACACTGAATAAAGGCAATATTTTTAGGCGGTTTTCCATCAGATGGTCGTAATACCCTGCCATTGGCCCTTTTCCCGGTCTCCAGGTCCATGCCACTGACCACGTTTGCCAGCTCTTTATACCGGTATGTACTCTTGATTGCCGGATCAAACGGTGAAAAACCGGTGGCCACAACCACGGCATCTATTTCCAGGCTGCCTCCGTTACCGGTGGTTTCAGGGTTGAGGCTGCCGTCATCCAAATAGAACTTGGCATTGTTTAATGAGTAGCCTTTTATGGCAGTACAACCTGTCGGATCGGCTGTATAACCACCTTCACAGGCTTTTTCTCCCTTGCTTGCGTCCGTTTTTTTCAGTTTGGCGGAAAAGTTTCCGTTTTTGCTGATGTTTTCCACTTCAGTGGCCAAGTGAACCGTTATGGCTGGTTCGTTTACCACACTCTTCAGCATACTCTCCACAGCACAGGCGCCGCATTGACGGCATTCGTCCGTGGCTTTGCAGGCATATTGGATGGCGTGTCCGCCAAGGAAGTCGGCTTTTTCCACCAGCTCGACCTGTGCACCGAGGCCGGCAAGCTCCCAGGCTGCGGTCAGACCGGCAATCCCGCCCCCGATGACCATGACTTTTTTATTTTTTGTACTCACTTGAACACTCCTTTGGTGATCGTTGGTTGACAATGGATGATCGATGCGGATCAGACCGTGGGTCTGGGCAGGACATTTGCCCGCTCGGCAATTTCCGGCACCTTGTGCTCCCATTCAATTGCCATCAGGTGGACACCTGCAACGCCTTTCATCTCCTTGAACTCATCGATCTGTTCACAGGCGATTTTGATGCCTTCGTCGGCCACCTTTTTTTTGTCCACACCCTGGAGTCGTTTGATAATTTCTTTGGGGACATCCATTCCGGGAACTTTGAGCTGCATATAGCGAGCCATACCAACGCTTTTCATCGGGGTGACTCCTGCAAGGATATAGACTTTTTCGGTGAGTCCCATGTCCACGGACTGCTTGACCCATGTACGCATTCTATCCATGTTGAAAATACACTGGGTTTGGATGAAATCCACTCCGGCGGCAATTTTTTTTGCCAGACGATGGACCCGCCATTCGTAAGGCTCGGCGAAGGGGTTAGCCGCGCCGCCTATAAAAAGTTTAGGTGGTTCGTCAATATCAGCGCCTCCGAGAAATTTTCCCTCGTCCCGCATCTTTTTCACGGTTCCGATGAGTTGGGTAGAGTCGATATCAAAAACGCCCTTGGATTGGGGATGATCGCCGAATTGCTGGTGGTCACCGGACAGGCAGAGCATGTTTCTGATACCCAAAGCGGATGCGCCGAGAATGTCGGACTGCATGGCCAGACGGTTTCGGTCACGGCAGACCATCTGATAATTGGGTTCAAGACCTTCTTCGATGGCGATCAATGAGGCGGCCCAACTGGACATCCTTACCATGGCCGTCTGGTTGTCGGTGATATTGACGGCATCGACGTTGCCGATCAGTGGTTTTGCTTTTTCACGCACCGCCTCCACGTTGGAGCCACGGGGCGGCCCCAATTCTCCGGTGAAGGCAAAATGACCGGCACGCAATATTTTTTCGAGATTGCTTCCTGATTTCATATAAGAATCCCTTTATTGGATTGTTCCGTTTTGTAATGATGGTTTTGATGCGTTTCGGTTATTTCATACCGAATGCGGCAAGACGATCCTTGTATCCCGGCTGAACAATGGTCCTTGGGGTCTGGTTTCGCCAGTCGTTTGGTGGACAGATTTCGAGAATGTTGCTCAATCGGCCCTGTGCGGCCAGCCGTTCGTGAATACTGTACCAGGCGCAAGGTTGATCGTCGTTGATTTCGCAACTTCCCTTGTTGGTCCCTCCGCAGGGGCCGTTAAACAGTCCTTTGGCGCACATGGTCACCGGGCAGATGCCGGCTGTCATTCCAAGTACGCAGCTGCCGCAGGCCCGGCATTTTTCTTCATACCATCCCACTTCTCGGTTGACGCCGATAAAGCTTGTGTTGACACCGGGGAAAACGGGGATTTTAGGAAATCTCTCGGCAATAAACTGAACACCTGCACCGCAGGCCATGGAGATGATGGCATCGTATCCGTCCACGATACCATCCAGCTCTTCAAGAAACTCCATGTCGCATTGGCGCTCCACAGTAACACCACCGGTTTCAATGGTGTCCCCGTCCATGCGCCGGGCGATTTTCAATTCGGAGTTGAGCACTCCAACCTCCTTTTCACCGCCTGCCAGGCAAACTGCCACGCAGGTTCCGCAGCCCACGGTCAGAACCTTTCTAAAGTCCTTAACCATGTTTTTCACCTCTTCAAAAGGCTTTCGTTCCGCAACAATCATTTTATACTCCTTGTCGTTTATCATGGCATGGGGTCGATGCCATGAAGAGTCATATCATACGGTTCACACTGATTTAGGGGGTAAGCGTAAACTGTAAAATCTGAGCCAAGGAGCAGAGATAACCTGACCGAATCAATTCTGTCAATATATAATAGGTATATAATTGTATTTACCTCTTGTGATTGTTTCTCGATGTGGAATTTTTGCCTTGACAGCGGGATGGTTTTTATCGATAAATGAATGAGGCTTCATTCATTTAATTTTCCAGGAGGTTTGCTATCGGTACGAAAAATAATAAAATGGACAAGTACCACCAGATCCTCGAGGCGGCCAGTGCGGTGTTTGCTGAGCAGGGGTTTTATCAGGCCACGATTTCTCAGATTGCAAAAACTGCCGGAGTCGCGGATGGAACCATTTATCTCTATTTCAAAAATAAAGACGATATTCTGGTTCAGTTTTATCAGTTCAAGGCCAGAAAAATTTTTGAACGGTTTCGGGCTGCAGTGGCTCAGTCGAATACGGCAATAGAGAAACTTCGGTGCCTGATTCGTGTTCATCTGCAAGAGTTCCAGAAAGACCGAAACATGGCCATCGTTTATCAAGCCGAAACCCACCAGAACCGCAAGGTAGGGCTTGAACTGATCAAAGAGATGTCAAAAATGTACCGGGAGATCATTACAGAATTGGTGGAGCTGGGACAGGAAGAAGGAACCATTCGGCGGGATTTGTATCTGGGAATCGTCAAACGGTTCATAAACGGCGCTGTTGATGAGGTTATAAACGCCTGGATTCTTTC
>DAOWNV010000025.1 GCA_030642405.1 Desulfosarcina sp. | reverse complement strand
ATGATTCGTGTGGCCGGGAAAAAAGCTGAAGAATACGAAGCCCTTCTATCAGCTTCGCGAAAAGGCCGCTGTCATTAAAAAGATCCGCAGCACCGACTTTTGGAATGCAGTTACCGTTGCCGGCCTCGAAGAGATCCGGTTAGATCTTAGGGGAATCATGAAATATGCGGCCAAATCCACATGGGGGCCCAAAGCAGAAATATCGAACGACTGAGCAAGGAAGGGAAGTAGTAATAGCCAACAGCGATTAAAACGGGAGTTATCAAATTTTATGACCAACCGAGAACTGAAAAACCAGGTCGACAAACTTTGGACCGAATTCCGGACAGGCGGGATCTCCAACCCGCTCATGGTTATCGAACAGATATCTTTTCTGATGTTTGCCCGGCTGCCGGACATCCGGGAAACCCGGGAAGAAAAAAAAGCCAAAAGAACAAAAAAGCCGTTCAGGCGGATCTATTCCGACAGCGAGCATACACTGCGCTGGTCTCAATTCAAAAACATGACGCCGGCGGACCGGATGCCGACCCACGTACGTGACAAGGTTCTCTGTGTTCTCTGTGGTGGACCTTAACAGCTGGAATGTAAGGATTATGAATCAATTAATAAATTAAAACCACAGAGATCACTGAGAGCACAGAGAATTAAAGTTTAAAGGGAATATCTTCCCATGTTTTTCGTAATACTTGTTGAATTGCTGATAGTTTGGTAGACTGGCGTTCATTGTAACCTCCTGAATGAAAGGGTCAGTGTTAACTGTCGATATTGACAGTGCACCTTCTTTTTATTGTAAAAAGACAGTAGGTTGCAATGTATAAAAAGATGGGGAATGTTTTTATTTGCCGCCTATCGGCTTCGTACAACAAGGACGGTTGATGTGGCTTCTGGAAAGATTACCAAGATTACGAATATTGTTCCGTAAATTCATGAACGGCCTTTATGGTACGACAAATTTATACTATATTACTCCGGCCATGAACTCATTCGATATGACACTTCTACAGGCAAGGCTAACAATTTGGGCCGGCATGGGGGCGCTTTTACTCATGCTCCACTGACTGCTTTGAAAAGTTATCTTTTTTTGAGATCGATACATTTCGCACGACCAGAGATGATTTTATAGATGGTCACAACAAGGATTTTTGCCGACAGTTGAAAGACGTAAGGTTTTGAATAGTTCCTACTTGATTTCATTCCTCGCAGGTTTGCTGCTGTTATACTATGGCGCAGGTTGGCTGGTACGGGGTTCATCCACGTTGGCCCAACGGCTGGGAATAACACCCATGGTTATTGGTCTTACCGTCGTTGCATTTGGTACCTCCGCACCCGAACTGGTAGTCAGCCTCGTTTCCGCCGTAAAAGGGAAAAGTATGATTGCACTGGGAAATGTCGTGGGTAGCAATATCTGCAATATAGCTTTGGTGCTGGGGTTGACCGCAATTTTTCAGCCGGTGACGACAAGCCGTATTGTAATTAACAGAGACATTCCGATCATGCTGGCCGTTTCCGCTCTATTGCTACTGCTCTCCTTCAATTCCGTGATCGGACGGACTGAGGGTGTTTTTCTTTTCAGCTGTATCCTTGCTTATACCTGGTTCAATTATATGGTTGCCGTACGCTCCAATCGAACCCAACAACACAATGCGCGCGGCAATCAGGATATTTTACCGGTACGGGCGGGCTTGATGGAAAAAACCTGGATGCAGATCGTGATGGTTGTGGTCGGGATTATAGGTGTGGTTGTGGGAGCGGATTTTCTGGTGGATGCCGCGGTCAACAGCATGTCCGCTTTAGGGGTAGACGAGAAGTTTATCGGGTTGACCGTCGTAGCTTTTGGAACATCGGTCCCGGAGTTGGCCACATCGGTTGTTGCGGCAATGAAAAAGGAGATGGATATTTCTCTGGGCAATCTTGTCGGCAGTAATGTTTTTAATCTTTTAAGTGTGGTTGGTGCCACAGCCATGGTCAGGCCTATTGTTATATCCGGTGGTTTCATTGGAAGCGGATTGGTGATAGACTACCTTGTCATGATGGTTATTAGCGCATTACCTTGGGTGCTGATGAAACGTGACTTGACGCTTTCAAGAGCTAACGGGCTGATGCTTCTTGGATGCTATACGGCCTATGTGGTTTTCCTTATTTATAAATCCTGAATCCGTTTTCAATTTACCATAAAGGAAAAGTTATGGAAGCCGAGAAAACCGAAGAAGAGTCGTCCCCCATTATCCTGGTTGTGGATGATGATGATGATATTCGAAATATATTGTACTATGGTATTACGGCATCCGGCTATCAATGTTATACCTCCGAAAGTGCTGAAGATGCCCTCACCTATTTGAGTTCGGAGCCCATTGAAGTTGTAATCACCGATGTGCAGATGATCGGGATGAGCGGCATCGATTTATGTCGTGAAATCAAAACCAACTATGATGCCGATGTGATCATAATAACCGGGTTGGTGAACAATTTCGCCTATGAGGAAATTCTTGCTCAGGGTGCGAGCGATTTTATTGAAAAACCGATCCGACTGGCGGAAATTGTGGCCCGGCTCAAAAGAGTTTTGAATGAACGGCGGATTCGCGATCAGCTCAAGGATGCGGCAAGGGAACTAAGCAGCAATGTGACCCGGTTCCAAAATGCTTTGGAAGGGTTTGTTCAGGCGATCGCCTTGGCTGTTGAGATGCGAGATCCTTATACGGCCGGTCACCAGATCCGTGTGGCTGATCTGGCTTGCGCCATTGCCGAAAAGATGGGCTTGAAGGAGGATATGATTTATGGCCTTCGTATGGCCTCTGTCATTCACGATCTGGGAAAGATAACCATACCCGGTGAAATTCTCTGCAAGCCAGGGAAACTCAGTGAGCCGGAATATCAAATGGTCAAGACCCATGCTCAGTTGGGGTTTGATATCCTTAGTAAAATCGATTTTCCGTGGCCCGTTGCAGAGATCGTCCTGCAGCACCACGAACGCCTGGATGGATCAGGATATCCCCGAGGCCTTTCAGGGGAATCCATTAGGATAGAAGCACGGATTCTCAGTGTCTCCGATGTATTCGAGACCATTGGTTCTCATCGTCCTTACCGTCCTTCATTGGGATTGAAAAAGGCCATCAGCGAACTGACCGATAATTGTGGTACCCTATACGACAAAGAGGTAGTGGCGGCTTGCATAGAGCTGTTAGAGAACGAAAATTTCCAATATAAAAACCCTAAAGGTGCATCAGCGTTTGTTACCACTCAAATGCAGTCGCTATAGACAATCTAACCAAAAACTAACTTTGCGCTAACAATCTCCTAACAAAAGGCCGGTAAAAATGCCATCGTAACTTTGTGAGGATCGGTTAATATCATAGAAGATTAACAATAGCCTAACCGATGCCTAACACAAATCTAACAAATGGCGTATAGCCTTCAAGAAAACAAACAGAGGAGATTGAAACATGAAGAAACTGGTCGTAAATATCCCAACCATCGTTGCGGTTATCGCACTGTGTGCTACCGTTGCCACGGCAGGTAACCTGGTCATTAAAGGGTCTACCACCGTACTGCCCATTTCCCAGATTGCTATCGAAGCTTACATGAAGGCCCATCCAGACGTAAATATTTCGCTTTCCGGCGGCGGATCCAGCAACGGGATCAAGGCGATTATCGACGGATCTACCGATATTGCCAATGCCTCTCGTTTCATCAAAGGCAAAGAGGTAAAGCTGGCCAATGCAAAGGGCGTCTTTCCGGTCCCGTTCGCCATTGCTTATGACTCCATCATTCCCGTGGTCCACCCCAGCAATTCCATTTCAGAAATCACCCTGGCCCAACTCAAAGATATCTATATGGGAAAAATTACCAACTTCAAAGATCTCGGTGGCCCGGACCTGAAAATTGTCGTTTGTTCTCGTGATACTTCCTCCGGTACTTATGAAACCTGGGAAAAGAAGGTCATGAAAAAAGAGCGTGTTATGCCTGCCGCCCAGGTGATGGCCTCCAACGGAGCAATCGTTCAGGCTGTTTCCAACAACAAACATGCCCTTGGTTATATCGGCATCGGTTACCTGAACGACTCTGTTCAACCTTTAAAGGTGGAAGGTGTTGAAGGAACCAAGGAAAGCACCTTAAACGGCACCTTTCCCATCAGTCGTCCTTTGTTTATGTTTACCAACGGGTGGCCGGAAGGCGACACGCTGAATTTTGTCAACTACATGCTTAATCCGGAAAAGGGGCAAAAACACGTAGAAAAAAGCGGATACGTTCCGTTGTACTAAGGATTGTGAATTTCATCCCCAATCCTAAATGGAACAGGCACTTTGTGCGGATCCGATGATACGAACGTACACAGTAAGATGCTAAGGATGTGAAGGCAAAATTCATGGCCGATCGTCGTCAGACCACTGAAAAGAACATGCGGACAATGTTTTTCATCATTGCCACTGCATCCATTGCAGTTTTGTTTCTGATCATGCTCTTTCTTTTCAAGGAAGGGCTTCCCATTTTTAAAACGGTTTCAGTGAAAGACTTTATCTTCGGGAAATACTGGTATCCAACTTCAGACCCTGCGGATTTTGGCATTTTCCCTTTGATTGTTGCCTCCGTTCTGGTCACCGCGGTGTCCGGGGTGATCTCCATCCCCCTGGGGGTAATGACGGCTGTTTATTTGTCGGAGATCGCCAAACCTCGCGTCGGTCAAATCGTTAAACCGATGGTTGAAATGCTGGCGGCATTGCCATCGGTTGTTATCGGATTCTTTGGTATGGTGCTTGTGGCGCCATTCCTTCAAAGAGTATTCGGCATACCAACGGGATTAAACTTGTTCAACGCGGCGTTGATGCTCGCCTTTATGTCTGTTCCAACCATCTGCAGCATTTCAGAAGATGCGATTCACAGTGTGCCCGATGCACTACGGGAAGCATCTGTGGCGTTGGGCGCTACACAATTGCAGACCATTGTAAGGGTGGTCGTTCCGGCTTCACTGTCTGGAATCAGCACCGGTATCATCCTCGGGTTGTCGAGAGCCATCGGCGAAACCATGGTTGTTTTAATGGTGGCGGGCGGAGCGGCTATGCTGCCCCGCTCGCCGTTCGACCCGGTTCGCCCGATGCCGGCAAGCATTGCTTCTGAAATGGCGGAAGCACCTGTGGGCGGAGAGCACTATTATGCGTTGTTTGCCACAGGTATTGTACTTTTTGTATTTACCCTGTTTTTTAATATCGTTGCCGATTATTTAGCTCAAAAATATGCACAGGTAGGAGAGGCGTCGCTGTAATATCGATTTTTTAACATATTGTTTATGCAACCTTTGGGTAAAATCCATGCCGGTTGACGAGGAGTCATTATTGGAATTCAACCCAGCTTATGACAAACGACGAAAGATCAAACAGTCGTTTTTCTTCTTTCTGTTCCGCGGGGCGGCAGTCGTCAACGGCATCGCTTTGCTGATTATTGTTTACTTTATGGTTGTAAACGGTTGGCGAGCCATAACCTGGGAGTTTCTTACACAGCCCCCCATGGAATCGATGACCAAAGGGGGTATTCTGCCTTGCATTGTCGGGACTTTTTGCTTGAGCTTCGGTGCGATTATAATTGCCCTGCCCATCGGTATTTCTTCGGCCATTTACCTGAATGAGTATGCTAGACCGGGAAAAATGGTCCGCCTGATTCGTCTTGGCATCAACAACCTGGCCGGCGTACCGTCCGTCGTTTTCGGCCTATTCGGATTGGCCTTTTTTGTGGTTATCTTGAAAATGGGCGTGAGCATTGCCGCCGGTGCCCTCACCTTGGGCGCCATGTCCCTGCCCGTCATCATCGGTGCCACGGAAGAGGCGCTGAAATCTGTTCCCGACACCTATAGGGAGGCCTCTTTGGGGCTGGGCGCAACCAAATGGCAAACCATTTGGTGGGTTGTGCTTCCGTCTGCCATGCCCGGTATTCTTACCGGAGCCATATTGGGTATCAGTCGGGCCGCCGGTGAAACCGCCCCCATTATGTTCACCGGAGCGGTCTTTTTTACGCCTAAACTCCCCACCTCTATTTTCAACGAAGTCATGGCGTTGCCTTACCATATCTATGTTCTGGCCACCGCAGGAACGGAAATAGAAAAAACCAGGCATTTGCAGTATGGCACGGCTATGGTTTTGATTGCATTGGTACTGGGAATGAATCTTGTGGCCATCTTGTGGCGGGCCCGCCTGAGAAATCGATTAAAATAATGAAACCAAATAACGGTAACCGGAATGTAATCAATGAATGTTCCTGAACAATCCAAAAACGATGATTCCCCCGAATATAAAATGTCCTCCGAGGATCTTGATTTTTATTATGGGGATTTTAAAGCGCTTAACAATGTGACGATGGGGTTTAAATCCTGTGAAGTAACGGCTTTGATAGGCCCCTCTGGGTGTGGCAAGAGCACTTTCTTGCGTTGCCTGAATCGAATGAACGATCTGATCCCCATCAGTCGGGTAGATGGGAAAATTACCCTAGATGGTGAAAATATCTACCTGCCATCCGTTGATGTGGTTATGCTGCGCCGCAAGGTGGGGATGGTCTTTCAAAAACCCAACCCTTTCCCCAAATCTATTTTTGACAATGTTGCATACGGGTTATGGGTCAACGGGATAAAAGATAAAGCTTTTGTAAGGGATTGTGTGGAAGAGAGCTTGAAGCGGGCTGCTATCTGGGATGAAGTCAAGGACAGGCTACAGGATACGGCATTGGGACTGTCCGGTGGTCAGCAGCAGCGTTTGTGCATCGCCAGGGCGCTTGCCGTGAAACCCGAAGTGGTACTCATGGACGAACCGGCCTCGGCGCTGGACCCCATCGCCACCCAGAAGATCGAAGAATTGATTCATCAACTGAAAGAGATGTATACGATTATCATTGTTACACACAATATGCAGCAGGCGGCACGGGTGTCCGATGTTACCGCCTTCTTTTATCTGGGGAAGTTGATCGAGGCTGGAGATACGGATTCCATTTTTACCCGTCCCACAAAGAAACAGACAGAAGACTATATTACAGGACGGTTTGGATAAAAAGGAAATCAAACAGTGATACATTTTCAAAGAGAACTCGATAAAATAAAGAAGATGATTCTGTCTTTGGGTGCAGTGGTGGAGCACCGTGTGAGAGGCATTAAACAGGCTGTTGAGGACCTGGAAGTAGACTGGTCGAAAGAGATCGTTCATCTAGATCGCGAAATTGACGAGATGGAGGTGGACATTGAAGAAGAGTGCTTGAAGGTTATTGCCCTGCACCAACCTGTGGCGGCGGACCTTCGTTTCCTGGTGGCTGTCATAAAAATCAACAACGACCTGGAGCGCATAGGGGATGAGGTTGTCAACATTGCCCGGCGGATACAACGCCTTGCTAAACATCCCGTAGCACCCTACCAATTCGATTATACGGATATGGCGGATAAGGCAGAGAACATGTTGCGCATGAGCCTAGACAGCCTAGTTAATCAGGACATCGATCTGGCCGTCAAGGTTCTTTGCCTGGATGACGAGGTAGACGAATTAAAAAATATTGCCTATGATCGTATCAAGTTGGCTCTGTCGGAAGAGGGCGGTATCGAAGATGTTGGTTACATGATCAACCTCCTGTTGATTTCCCGGCATATAGAACGACTGGCGGATCACGCCACCAACATTGCGGAAGAAGTGATCTACATGATCAAAGGAGAAATTGTTCGGCACAGAAAACTGGTTTGAAAAACCAGCAATGCCGAATTAGGATTGGGGATGAAATTAATTACCCAATCCTTAGATTGCAACAGCCGTGAGAACTCCATTGAATTCCTACAGGAAGACGGCTTATGAAAAAAGAAAAAATACTGGTTGTTGATGACGAGGAAGACATCCTTGAACTGGTTCGCTACAACCTGGCGCGCGAAGGGTATACCGTCATTTGTGCCGCCTCGGGGGAAGAGGCCCTGAATTTGGCTGTTTCCAAACAGGTGGATCTCATTATTCTGGATCTGATGCTGCCGGGCATCGATGGCTTGGAGGTGGCACGGCGGCTCAAGCAAGATTCCGTAACCTTGGATACGCCTATTGTGATGCTGACCGCCAAAGGTGAGGAAGCGGACATTGTTACCGGTTTGGAACTGGGGGCGGACGATTATGTAACCAAACCCTTTTCCCCACGCATTCTCATTGCACGAATCAAAGCGGTAATTCGCCGCCGCCGTGGAATTTTGGAGCCGGTGAGTGAAGTCTTGAACATTCGTGAGTTATCCATTGATACGGGTCGCCGCCATGTTACGGCCAATGGAATACAGCTGGACTTGACCTATACTGAATTTCAGGTGCTCTATTTTCTAGCCCGCCGACCCGGTTGGGTCTTCACCCGCTCCCAGATAGTGGATGCCGTTCGGGGCGATGACTATCCGGTGACCGACCGTAGTGTGGATGTTCAGATTGTTGGACTGAGAAAAAAGTTAGGCGCATTGGGCCGATACATTGAAACTGTCCGCGGGGTTGGTTACAGATTTATCGAAACATAGAAATTTATCCATGAAAAAAGAAAAAAAACTCTTCTACCGATTGTTTCCCTCCTACTTGCTGATCATGCTGCTCTCTCTATTTGCAGTATGCTGGTATGCATTGAATTATACCCAGCGGTTCTATCTGGAGAGAACCCAAACGAATTTGGAAATCAACGGGCGACTGCTTGAAAAACAGGTGACCCGCCTTCTTTCCCCACTAAACGCTTCCAAAATTGATCAGTTATGCAAGGAAGCGGCCGGTGACACTATTACCCGTGTTACCGTGGTTTTGCCTGATGGGAAGGTCGTCGGCGATTCCGAAAAGATGCCCGCCCATATGAAAAACCATATGGATCGGGAAGAGATTCAAGATGCGTATCAGGGAAATGTGGGCGTGATCGTTCGATACAGCGATACATTGGAACAGGACATGATGTATGTGGCATTTCCGCTGAAGGTGGACAAAGCAATGGCTGGGGTTCTTCGTACATCCATTCCTGCTACAGCCATTGATGAACGTATCGGGATGATCCGCGCGCGCATTGCCATCGCCGCCCTGCTTGTGGCTTTGCTGGCTTCGGTATTCAGTTGGTACATATCCAAAAAGATATCCGTCCCCATTGAACGAATGCGTGATGGGGCAAAGCGTTTTGCCTCAGGTGACCTCCAGCACCGGTTGCCGCCCACGACAACAAAAGAATTTTCCGGATTGGCCGAATCCATGAACAAAATGGCCCAGCAACTCCAGGATCGGATGGATGAAATCTCCAATCAGCGAAAACTGACGGAGGCGGTGCTGGCCAGCATGAGAGAAGGGGTTATCGCTACAGATCTGGACCAGCGCGTGATAAGTATTAATCTTGCTGCAGCCCGGATGTTTGGTGTCAAAAAAGAGACCATTTCGGGCCGGAGTATCCTTGAAATCATTCGCAACCATGATTTCCAGAAAGTATTGAACAGGAGCCTCGCAACCGGAGAAAGTATTGAATCGGATATCGTATTTCATAAACAGGGGGAGCGCATTTTCAATATTCATTGTACAGCACTTTACCATCCCGTCCGGAAACGGATGGGGGGGCTGGTGGTCTTTAGTGATGTCACCCAATTACGTAGGTTGGAGAGCATCCGGCGCGATTTTGCAGCTTCTGTTTCCCACGAGATCAGAACCCCTTTGACCGCCATAAAAGGATTCGTCGAGACGCTATCTACGAGTGATTTGGAGGACCAGGAAGAGACCCGGCGTTTCCTTGCCATTATCGACAAGCATGTCAACCGTCTGGCAACCATCATCGAGGACCTGATGCAACTATCGCGCATCGAACGGGACGATGAAATCCAGCAAATCGGGTTTGAACGCTGTTCAATTGAGGATGTCCTGAATACGGCTATCGGAATTTGCAGCGATGCCATCAAAAAGAAAGGAATCGATGTAAAGCTCTCGTGTGATGCGGATATCAGCGGTTGCGTTGATGTCACCCTCTTGGAGCAAGCGGCCGTGAACCTGCTTGATAATGCGATCAAATACAGTCCGGAAAAAAGCGCCATTCTTATTAATGTAAAAAATGTGAATGATGAAATTCAAATCCGCTTTATCGATCATGGGATCGGTATCTCAAAAAAGCATTTGCCTCGCCTGTTCGAACGGTTTTATCGGGTGGACAAGGCACGGAGCAGGAAACTGGGTGGAACCGGATTGGGATTGGCTATCGTCAAGCACATTACCCAGGCTCACGGAGGCAATGTTACCGTTGAGAGTGAGATAGCAAAGGGAAGCACCTTTACGCTGTGTTTACCGGCGGAAAGGAAATCTTAGGATCAGTGCCGGCACATTTATGAACCAATGTTCAAACGAGTTGTTCTTTTGATCGACTGATTATCATCATTTATGGGTAGTTGTAAGGGGGGCTTTCTGAAAAGATCAGAGGCCCCTTGTCTTTTTTGTTTGATTTGGAGTAAAATGGAATTGTATCCGGTTGAGAATTATAACTATTTTTTTATACGGAGGATTCAATGAAGCCAAAGACCAAGGAGAATATTCACAAAGCATTTATCGGAGAAGCGAAAGCGTACTTTCGTCTGCAGGCATACGCACAAAGAGCTCAGGATGAGGAGATCCCACAGATTGCTTTGTTGTTCCGTGCCATTGCTGAAGCGGAACGGGTGCATGCCACCCGGCAGTTGAATCTTGTGAAGGACCTGATTGTCAAAGACACGGATACGAACTTGGAATTATCATTCCAGAGAGAAAAATCAGTCAGCGAAAACGTATATCCCGATTTTATCAAGGACGCCGAAGAAGAGGGCGAGATCGCCGCGGCATTGGTTTTCAGCCATGCCAGGGATGCAGAGGGGAGCCACGCCAAACTTTATGAACGGGCAATTATGAATGTAATCAAGGATCAGGTCAAAGCCTACCAAGTATGTAAGGTGTGTGGCTATGTAACCGATAAAAAGATTCCTAAAAAATGTCCGGTGTGTAGTGCTCCTCCGGAGAAATTCAAAACTATCGAGTCGTAAAGCAGGTTTAATCGAAAAGTTTTGCATGAATCGTATCATTGAGATTGTTTTATAAACCAGAGGGAATGCATGACCGGCTGGAAAGGATAGCTCATGAATATTTGTATTGTTGGAACCGGGTATGTCGGGCTTGTGGCCGCGGCTTGCTTTGCAGAGATGGGCAATGATGTGGTGTGCGTGGATGTCAACCCCCATGTAATCGAACAACTTAGCAGCGGAAAAGTCCATATTTTTGAACCCGGACTTGAAACGTTGGTCAGTAGAAACGCAGCGGAAGGGCGGCTGACATTCAGTACCGATCTCAAGAAAGGGATGAAGGACGCCCTTTTCGTTTTCAGTTGCGTTGGAACACCCTCCAACTCTGACGGGTCGTGTGACCTTAGTTACGTGGATACGGTTGCGCGGCAGATTGGTGAAATCCTCACCGATTATAAGATCATCATCAACAAATCGACCGTGCCGGTAGGGACGGCTGATCGGGTAAGAACGACTATCCAAAAACAATTGCAGGAAAGAGGGCTCTCTGTGGAGTTTGATGTGGTATCGAATCCGGAATTTTTGAAAGAGGGGGGAGCGGTCAACGATTTTTTAAAGCCCGACCGTGTGATTGTTGGAACTGACAATGTGAGAACGGCAAAACTGTTGGAAACCCTTTACGCACCTTTTGCCAGAAGTAGGGACAAAATGATCATCATGGGCATTCGAAGCGCGGAAATGACGAAGTATGCCGCCAATTGCATGCTGGCCACAAAAATTTCATTTATGAATGAAGTGGCAAATATCTGTGAACATGTGGGTGCGGATGTTCGCGAGGTTAGGGCGGGGATAGGTTCCGATCGGCGAATCGGGTATCATTTTATTTATCCCGGTGTGGGGTACGGCGGGTCCTGTTTCCCCAAAGATGTACGGGCGCTGATCAATACGGCCAGGGAAAACAATTGTCAACCCAGTCTTGTGGAAGCGGTTGATCTGGTGAATAACCGACAGAAAGTGATGCTTGCCGAGAAGATCCGTTCCTATTTTAAAAATCGAGGTGGGCTTGAGGGAAAGACGGTCGCCATGTGGGGGCTTGCCTTTAAAGCCAATACCGACGATATGCGTGAATCAGCCGCATTGGACATCATTAGATCCCTTACCGATTCAGGTATGAAGGTCAAAGCATTTGATCCTGTTGCCGGAAGCAATGCGAAATCTGTTCTCAAGGACAATGATATGGTTGTGGTGGAGGATGACCAATATGCGATTCTTGAGGGCTCTGATGCCCTTGCCGTCGTCACCGATTGGAACCAGTTCCGCAATCCGGATTTCAATCGAATGAAAAAGATGCTCACCGGTCCTATTATTTTTGACGGAAGGAACCTTTTTGCCCGATCATTTATGAAAGAGATGGGGTTTTCCTACTTTAGTGTAGGGGGGCAGCCGGTAATGGCGGATAATTGCAGTTAAGAAATCGAATGCAGGTGGCCATTCGAACTGCTCGGAGACACCTGCTACCTTCATTCCCACCCAATAATTAATCGGATAAATCAGTGGTGCCGTAAAGACATTAGTAATATTGACGCCGACCAGGGCTGCAATTTTGCTCCCTCCTAATCCTGCTTTCGATATCCAATAACATTAGTTCTTTTCTACCCGGAATACCTCAAAGGGCCTACACCCACCTTTTTTTACGAGGCAGTAATTAGAATCTCGTTAAACTTGGGCCGGTAATAAAAATCAAACAATAAGCTAACATTTTGGAAACAAAAAAGAGGGTATTTGTCGATTAACTTTATTTCCAAACAATAAACCAGGAACTAAACAAACCAATGAACATAATCAATTCTATCCTTTCAAACCGCATTCCAGGTCAGGTGGTCATACAGATTACCGACCGTTGTAATGCCCGCTGTCCGCAATGCGGCATGCGTGTGACCGAACTTTTTGCCCGTTCTACGCTGGATACGGATAGAATTAAACGGATCATTGACGCTGCAGCAGAAAAAGGTGTTCAAGCCATATCATTTACCGGTGGAGAGCCGTTATTGGATATTGATCGCCTGGTGGAGTTGATCAATTATGCCGGCAGCGCCGGGATTCCCTTTATCCGAACGGGAACCAATGGCTTTGTATTTGCCAATGCTAAAAAAAAGTGGTCTGAGGACCGGGTAAAAAAGATTGCGGAACAACTTGCCGGCACACCTTTGCGAAATTTCTGGATCAGTTTGGATTCGGCCGTAGACGGCATTCATGAAACGATGCGTGGGTTTCCGGGCATTGTTTCCGGTATCGAGAAGGCATTACCTATTTTTCATGACAATGGTATCTTTCCGGCAGTGAATCTGGGAATCAACCGGAACGTGGGTGGTGTTGCAACCGGAAATTTGGCAAGAGCTGCATTCATATCGGAAAACGATTATTTGGAAGTTTTCTACGAACGATTTAAAAACGCTCTGAAACGATTCTACCAGCGGGCTATCGATCTGGGTTTCACCATGGCCAACACATGCTACCCCATGAGCATTGATGAACAAGAGATGGAAAAGGGGTTGAGTGCCGTATATGCCGCCACAACCGTCGAAAATATCGTTCGTTTTACCAGAGCGGAAAAACAGATGTTGTTCAAGGCTCTGATTTCCGCCATTAAGCAGTTTCGGTCGAAAATTCGCATCTTCTCCCCGGTTTGTTCGTTAGCCTCGCTTGTGCGTCAATACGGAACCGAGCATGACAAGAAAGCAACCTACGGGTGTCGTGGAGGAGTTGATTTCTTTTTCATCAATGCCGCCGATGGGCACACATATCCATGCGGATACCGGGGAATCGAGGATCTTGGCGAATTACCGGAAATGAACCTTTCCCGAATCCGGCCGATGCCGGAAGACCAGGCCTGCCGACAATGCGACTGGGAGTGTTTTCGTGATCCTTCAGAGTTGCTGGGTCCTTTGCTCGAAATGGTGGCCGATCCACTTGGACTGGTTCGACGTTTTGCAATGCACCCGGAGGCATTGCGGGTATGGGGCACGGACCTGATCTATTATCATGCCTGTGACTTTTTTGATGGCCGTCTGCCACCGAATAATGAGAAGTTAAAACGATTCTCACGGCTCTTTTCAAAAAAACAAAGTGGAAAAACGCATCATTTTTTAAAGTTTTCCCAAGCCTTGATCTCGACCAAAATCCCACATTTGCGTATAGACACTCAATAGAAAGGGCTTAAGATGCAGATCGATCTACACGTACACTCCAAGTATTCCGAACGTCCGTCACAGTGGATTCTGCAAAAACTCAACTGCCCGGAAAGCTTTACGGAACCTCTTCAATTGTACGATATCGCAATACGAAAAGGGATGACCCATGTGACCATCACCGATCACAACAGGATCGATGGCGCATTGGAAATTGCACACTTGCCGAATACGTTTGTGAGTGAAGAGGTTACGACTTATTTTCCTGAAAACGGATGTAAACTCCACGTGCTGGCGTTGGATATTACCAAAGCGCAGCACCATGAAATCCAGAAGATCCGCAAGGATATTTATGACCTGACCGCCTATTTCAGGCAGGAGAATCTTTTCAATATTATTGCTCACCCCTTATATGCGGTGAATGACCGGCTGACCGTGGATCATTTCGAACGGTTATTATTGCTGTTCCAGAACTTCGAATTGAACGGTTCCCGCAACAGCAGGGAAAATGAAACCCTGAAAACCATCCTCAATTCGCTTTTCGTTGATGACATTGCACGGTTGGCCGACCGGCACGGAATTGAACCGTGGTTTCCCAATCCCCATAAGAAGAGACTGTTCGGAGGATCGGATGACCATAGCGGCCTGAATATCGCCAGAACCTATACCGAGTTTCTCGGTGAAGAGAAGTCGGACGTGGGATTTTCCGATAGGGCGGACAGTCGGGTCGTCGTACACACTGATGTCTCCTCACCCCAAACCATGGCCCACAATTTATACGGGATCGCCTGGCAGTTTTTCAGGCGTAAATTTAACCTTGGGCGATACGCCGGCAAAGATCCTCTGGTACGGTTTCTGGATAACTCCCTGGGACTGGAGCCGGCACCGGAACCAGGTATGCTGTCCAGGGTCTATTTCTTTTTAAGTGCACAAAAGCGAAAACGCATCAAACATCCACTCTCCGATTCTCTTGCCGCCCTTTTACGGCTTGAAACACAAAAGCTGATTGATGAAGATCCAGGTCTATTAGCTCAAAGTGAAAATGAGCGAGGAAAGGACCCGTCGAGGGAACAGCAGTGGTTTAAATTCGTCAACCGGCTTTCCAGCCGGGTGATGGTACACTTTGGAAACCATCTGCTGGATCATCTCTCAGGGGCTAATGTTTTTAATATTTTCCATACCATTGGATCCGCAGGCGGGGTGACTACCCTGCTTGCACCCTATTTTGTCGCTTTTTCCCAATTTACCATGGGAAGGGAATTGGGGGCACAGCTTCTGGAACGTTTCGATTTGTCTCCAAATAAAGCGACCACTGATTCCGGTGATGCCATCCATGTCGCCCACTTCACGGATACGTTTTACGAGATCAATGGTGTTGCACTAACCTTGCGACAGCAAGTTCAATGCGCTGCTGCAGCCAACCGCAAGTATACGCTGATCACCTGTGACGACAAGAACCGGCAACCGGAAAAAGGCGTTGCCCACTTCACCCCTATAGGAACCTATGATCTGCCGGAATATGAACAGCAGAAAATCTTTTATCCTCCGTTGTTGGAGATGCTGAACTACTGTAACAGCCAAGGCTTCAACCATATTCAGACGGCGACACCCGGACCTATCGGGCTGGCCGGCCTGGCGATTTCCAGGTTTCTCAAACTGCCCATATCCGGGACCTATCATACTGAGATACCACAGTATGTTCAGATTCTTACCGGAAGCCATTTCATGGAAGAGCTGGCGTGGAAATTTGTCCTTTGGTACTATGATCAGATGGATTGGATATATACACCATCGAAAAGTACCCGTGATGAATTGATCGCCAAGGGGATCAGCGGCGATAAAATCCATGTGTATCCTCGTGGTATCGATAGCCATCGGTTTCATCCATCCAAGCGAAACGGCTTTTATCAAAAGTGGAAATGTGCAGGAGAGTCGATCAAACTGGTTTACGTGGGACGGGTGTCCAAAGAAAAGAATCTTCATCTTCTGGTACAGGCCTATCGTTGTTTGGCTGAATCTTACGACAATTTATTACTTACCGTTGTTGGAGAAGGTCCTTACGTTACTGAAATGATAAAAGAAACGACCGGCCTGCCCTGCCTCTTCACCGGGCGTCTGGAAGGGGATGATTTGGATGCGGTCTATGCATCGAGCGATATTTTTATTTTCCCCAGCACCACGGATACGTTCGGCAATGTGGTTCTGGAAGCCCAGGCGTCAGGCCTTCCTGTCATCGTCACGGACAAAGGGGGGCCTGTTGAAAACGTTATCCACCAAAAAACCGGCCTTGT
>DAOWNV010000332.1 GCA_030642405.1 Desulfosarcina sp. | reverse complement strand
ATGTCAGATTGGCGATAATATCGTTTTTCCCACCCTTGACCATGGAAAAATCCCCTTTGAGATCGCTCTTGTCAAAAACAACAGCCAGATCGGAAACAACCACCTTTTTCTTACTGTATTGAGTGTCTGCTTCTGCATCAAGGTTGATTTTCGGCAATGATCGGCTCAGTGTACTCAGATCAGGGCTTTTTAGCGTTACAGATAAATTCGAATTTTTTCTTGGATTGATGCGACCTTGGGCGGATAGACGATTTTTCCCCACTGTAGCTTGAAACTGTTGGATCGTTATATCATTGGTATTCTCCAGGGTTATTTTTGTCGAGAGTTCCAGGGCATCCGACGTGATCCCTTTAAGGTCGAACAATTCTCCCAACCGTTTCAGTGGCAGGACCTTGGCATTCAATGCCCAATTGTTGCCATTCATTGAACCTTTGGCAGTGGTTGTAATTCCCTCGACTTTGCTTTCGACGTCGACGTGGTATGTATTTTCTTTGACATGCACCTTCGCGTCTGCCGAAAGAGGTCCGGTCAATGGCACGTCAATTTCAGCCGCTTTGAGGATTCTTGCGATATCCTTGACCTGGAGCTTAAGATTCGCATCCTGCAAATGGACATCGATAATTGTGGCATCGGCCTTGGCATGAATGCCATCCAGGTCGGCTTTTATGGCTACATCCATTCCCTTTTCGGTCCCCACCACGTTGATGTCCGCTTTAAATGGGCCGGAAATGGGAATTTGGATCCCAACCTTTCCCAATGCCTTTTGTATGTCTTTCACGGTGACATGGATGTCGCTTTTCAGATCGGTAAGGGTTTCCAGCCGACTCGTTGTCAAATTCCCGGTCACATCGGCATCGCCCAAGGCGGTTTTGAGTTCCAGGGTGACGGCACCCAGATCGTAGACCGATTCCAGGGAAGTAATTTTTCCTTTCAATGACATCTTGTTTCCCAACAGTACTCCTGTGGATTCTACGATGATGTCGCCGGATTTGTCCGGTTGCAAACCCAACGCGTCGATGTGATATACCTGATCGGTGAATCCCGGGGTACGCATGGTGACGGTGATGTTTCGAAGATCAGCCAGTTCGACCATCACCGGAAGATCGACACGTACACCGGTATCGTCTGTTTCCATGTCGGCATCTTCTTCCACACGGAGGGCTTCGGATTGTGCATCCTTGGCGTCATTCGCTTTGCCCATCACCCAATTTCCGGTCTGTTGGTCATTTTGCTCCAGTAAAATGGAGACATCGTTGAGTCCGATGTGTTTGACGATAATCATATCGGAAAAGACGGAGAGAAACCCGATGGAGGCATTCAAATGCCCCATTTTTGCCATGATCGGTTCCGTACTCCAATTTGCGTTGGCCAAAGACACCTCGTTGAGGATGATTTCCGGGGATGGGAAGATATTGATCTTGATTGAACCGTTGATCTCGATTTTCCGTCCAATGGCTCGGCTGACCATATTTTCGATGGACTCGTTGTATGCTGTCAGGTCGGCAAATTGAAGAAATGCCACACAGGCGATCAAGATTCCACCAGCAAGCAAGATGAGAACGAGAAAGAAACGCGTCAGTAACCTCACAACGACCTCCTCTGATTTCCGAATGTTAGGATTGTAAATTTGATTAATTACCCAGAATTGTTGCTATCGCAACATCTCGATATGAATACGCATGTCATATAATTCTCTATAATTGGGACTCTATGGGCATAAAACGCATAAAACCGATTCCAAACCGCCGCCAGAAACTGGTGTAGGGGTCCACATCAAAGGTTTGCGCTTCACCATCAACTAGTCCGTGCCAAAGAAGTTTTTCAGACCCGTTGGGCTTTTTGACCAGTTCAAGGCGAAATGCCGCCTGCTTGACAAATTGATCGAAAACAACGCCCATATCGCTACCGATCTTCGATGACTTCATTACCATGCCGATTTCCGTGTTCTGAACAAGTGCTCGGGGATCAAGATTTAACGAACCAATAAACACGCGCTCACGATCGAATACAAATGACTTGGCGTGAAGGCTAGCCTTGGATGACCCTACCTTTCCCCTTCCCTTTTTTTCTTTCCGCTGTGCCCGGGTCAGCTTTTTATTCATTTCGTACAATTCAACACCACCGCGCAAAAGCGGCTTGCGGTATTTAGAGTAGCCTGAATGAACAACACCCACATCGTTGGAGGCGAGCGAATTGGTTACTATTCGCACCTTTACCCCCCGATGTGCCAAATCCGTTAACATTTTGGTCCCGGCTTTCCCGGGGACAAAATAGGGGGAGAAGATAATCAATTCCTCCTGCACGCCGGCAAAATATGGGCCGAGTTGCGGTGCGAGATGATAACCCCTTTCTTCCGTATCAAGGAGAATCTTTTCCGGTTCATCGTAAACCACATCTGCTTCTCCCCATGTAAACCGCACTTCGCTATTTCGCAAATTGTCAGCCAACCCGGAGGTTCGCAGGGATTCCATATATTGGGAGTTCTGCTGGTCGGCGACAAACGCATCCAATTGTTGCCTTTTGTCCCGGATTTCCTCCGGTGTAGGAGATTTGCCGCGCAGCACCGTTGCCGGATAGGCCAATTCGCTGTTCCAGTACAGGTCAAAAGCTGTGGATATCCTGTATACGGCAGGGCCAATGGTCAATACATCCAAATCTGCGAAAGCCAGGTCCGGATCCGCATCGAAATATTCGTCTCCGATGTTTCGCCCCCCCAGGATGGCCATCTGGTTGTCCACCGTAAAAGACTTATTGTGCATGCGGCGAGTCACCGATCCCATTCGGGTGATAAATTGGGAGATTCGACCCGTTTTCCGGCTAAAGGGATTGAAAATCCGTACCTCAATGTTTGGGTGGCTGTCCAT
>DAOWNV010000004.1 GCA_030642405.1 Desulfosarcina sp. | reverse complement strand
GTTCCTAATGGTGTTTTGCCCATTGCCGTCTTTTTCATCTTTTTCGGGGCAATATTCGGTCTTGAGAGTATGGTCCGCGTAGCCGCCTACAACCTTGGTGCCGTGGCATTGACGATGCCCTTTGTGTTGTACACAGGATGGGTGGTCTGGCAGCATCGTTTCCATGGCGCCCTTACCGAAGTGTTCATTATCAAGATCGCTTGCGGTATCGTCGTTTCGGTAACTTCCTGGGTTCTGTTTATCTGGCTTTTGATTAACCCGGAGGTCGTCACCACATCTGGAGCCTTCTCTCGGGTTGCCTTTTTCATGATCAACTTTGTTATGTTGTTAGCGGCAACCGTAGCTGGGTGGTACGGCGGAAAAGTAGTATTTAAAAACTGATTTGGAAAAAGAAATGATCAAAAATTCGATGGCTGAAAAGTCTACACAAGGAAAAACCGTAGCGTACAGCACGGTAGTCATGTCCCATATGATTATGCCACAGGACGCGAATCCCGGTGGTATCACCCACGGTGGTGTCGTTATGAAACATATTGATAATGCCGCCGGGGTGGTCGCTGTACGCCATACCAGAAGCAATACCGTTACTGCTTCTATTGACCGCCTGGATTTTCACAACCCTGCCTTTATCGGGAACCTGCTTACAATCAAAGCCAGCTTGAATATGGTGGGAAAATCTTCCATGGAGATCGGCGTCCGTGTGGAAACTGAAGATTTGAAAACTGGAGAAATCAGGCATACCGCATCCGCCTATCTCACCTTCGTCTCCCTGGATGAAAACTTCAACCCACAGTCGGTACCTCTGCTATTATTAGAAACCGACGAAGAAAGAAGGCGGAACCACCAGGCGCAGAACCGACGGCGCATACGACTGGCTGAAAAGACAAATGAAACCAGATGCCAGTCCAGTCCGGACACCTGCTGACCCTTTAAACCCCATCCCAACAGATATGATCTCCCAAGCCTTTGTTACCAACTCTAAATGAAATCGATTTTCTGACGGCAATTTCCAAAAAATGGGGAAAAAGGTTCGTCTGTTTGCGTCCGGATTTCCCCATTGCCGGAAGTCCGGAACGCACTGTCTGGCGAAGCGTTGTTGAAACAGCTGCAGGAGAGTTGTTTGTACTGGAGAGGATTCCGTCACAAACATACAGCCGTAAGCAACAGATCGCTCGATCCTTGCAACAGCTGAATGATTTAGGTATCAACCAGCTTTCTGTCTACATTCCTGACACCCATGGGGAATTTATGCCATTGATCGACCATGGACTTTGGCAATTATGCCCTTTCATTACCGGTGTTGATCTGGATCGACCAACCTACGTCAAAGACGGTTGGCGCGGTGAAGAAGCAGCTGAATTTTTAATTTTACTTTATAATATCAGCCGAAACCATCTCTTTTCAGCTGACACACCTTCGTTTTCCATTGTTGCCTACTGCCGGAATCTTTTTGCACAAATAGATGAAAGGCAACCGACAGTTGCTGCACGGTATTTCCCTTTCATTAACCATCTGGAGAGCCACTTTTTCCCTATCCACAATGATCTCCCAAGCGGTTTCTGCCATGGGGACTATCATCCCATGAACATCATTTGGGGAAATCATTCCATTCGGGCTGTTATCGATTGGGAGTTTAGCGGCATCAAACCGGAAATTTACGATTTGGCAAACCTCATGGGTTGTTTAGGGATGGAAGACCCCAATAGCCTGACGGGTCCGTTTGTGAGTAGATTGGTCAGCAGGTTGCAACAATCAGGAATTTTTTCCGACAGCAGCTGGAAGGTCCTACCAGACATGATGTTAGCCATCCGTTTTGCCTGGCTCAGTGAGTGGCTTCGAAAAAATGATCAGCCGATGATTCGGCTCGAGGCCGATTATATGGAGTTATTGCTTGATCATTCCTCAACCATTGAAATACCCAGTTTTTTAATACCATCTAAAACAGGCTCATAAATTTCCTTCATAATTGGAATTTGTACTCCGGTAAGGTTGATTTTGTTTTCAGCCATAAGTTTAACACCGACAGCCAAAGGCAAACTGACAGTGCGGGCCATGGCGGAGTCACCATGGGGGATGCCGTAATCGATCAAAGTGGCGACGATGGTCTCTGAAGAGTTGTCACTGTTTTCCACGACAAAACGATGCCGAAGAATCAGCATATCCTTTTCACCATCCCTGTAGCTCATTTTTTTCAACATTTGTTCACTTAGAATGTCCAATTTGCTGGGACGGTCGGGTACTGATTCTTCGCTGAACAGACCCAACCATTCAAGGTTTTGAATGACAAAATGTCCCTTTTCCAGATTGAGTTTTTTGGCGACTTTGGAAACAACGTCATCGTTCTTACTTACACCGGTCAGACCGGCCATCATTTCTCGAAAAGATGTGCCTGTGGGGTAGGAAGTGGGTGTCTCATCCACTATTCCCAGATCCACTATTTTTTTAAATGTGTCACACCACCCGACATTCCTGTAGGTGCATCGCATAACGGTTTGTGCCTCTTCAAGACCGTAGGTTTTTTGGTACGGCAGGCTGTCGCGATTCGGGTAAACTTCAAACTCTCCCAAAGGATCGACGGTTTCCAGTCGTTTGTTCAAGAAAAGCTCTTCACCCGCAATGTTGATGATTTTTCCATTTTCCAGAAACCGTGCCGGATTTCGTGAGGCCAAAATCACACCCCTCGGACTCCAGGAAAACTTGTATCCGAACGGGTTGTCATTGTCTTCGGGTGCCGGCAGTCCCCCGCAACTGGAGTAGAAATGAATGATCTTTCCCCCTTTGGAATGAACATCGTCGATAATTTTCATGGCCGACATATGGTCGACCCCAGGATCGACCCCGATTTCATTGAGAAAAAGCAAGTTTTTACTTTTTGCTTCATCATCCAATGCCCGCATTTCATCGCTGACATATGAAGTTGTTGCCATCAGTTTGTTGAACTTCAGGCAGGCATGGGCGACTTTGAGATGATGAACCCAGGGTAACAAACTAATGATAATATCATTGTTTTGAACCAGGGACTCCAGTGCCTCTTTGTCATCCACCACTACATGCACAACCCTGCCGTTTTCAAAACCCTGAACAATCTTTTCAGCCTTCTCAATTGTCCGTGTAGCCACTGTTACCGCGTAACCTTCTTTAAGTAAAAAAATGATACCCGGTTTGCTTACCAACCCCGCACCCAACACAAGAATTTTTTTCATGGTTGCATCCTTCATCTGAACGTTTTGCAAAAGACATGGGTCCGCGAGTTCCATATCTTTCGACACCTTCAACCTTTTGTGGGAATGCTGTGAATTACAGTGATAGCCATGGTAAAGTCAAGGTTGCTGATTTTTCAGCGGCCTTGACCAGCCACACCTATCGTTCTATTTTATGTTTGTTAATCAACATTTCATAAAAATGATGAAACTACAAAAAGGAGTCCATCATGATAAACAATCATAAGGCAGCGGTTCTTGGTGCATTTGTGGCCGATGCCCTCTCTTTGGGCGTCCATTGGGTCTACAATACACGAGTAATAGACAAAAAGTTTGGAAGGTTCGAGAACTATTCCGACCCACTTACTTCTTACCACAAAGGAAAGAGAGCGGGCGACTTCACCCATTATGGGGATCAAATGCTCGTGTTGTTGGAATCGCTGAAAAGGGAGAAAGGCTTCAATGCCACCCATTTTGCTGAGATGTGGAGAACGTTTTTTTCGACCTACAACGGCTATTTCGATCAGGCAACCAAGGAGACTTTGGCCAACATGGATGCAGGCAAAGGACTGATCAGCAGTGGTTCGAATTCCGATGATTTGGCAGGGGCTTCAAGACTGGCGGCACTGGTAGCCGTTTACCCTGACGACACTGAACAACTGGTTGTTAATGCGAGGGCACAAACCGCCATCACACACAACAACGAACAAGTGATTACCTGCTCGGACTACTTTGCTCGCTGTGTCATTGCAGTTCTCAACGGGACGTCCCCTCTTTCCGCCCTAAAAAACACCCTCAATGAATACGAAATTTATAGACCTATGGCGGATTCGATCAAGATGGGCATTGAGAGTTATGATCGGGACACTAGGAAAACCATAGCCGCCTTTGGACAAATGTGTAGTGTTGAAGCAGGGTTGCCCAGTACCGTTCATCTTATTGCGCGTTATGCCGATGATTTCAAAGCCGCCATGGTTGAAAACGTAATGGCCGGCGGGGATTCTTCCGCCAGAGGAATCATTGCAGGAATGGTATTGGCTGCAGCCCATGGCATAGATGCTATTCCTGATATCTGGATTTCCGGTTTGTCTGCCAAAACAAAGATAGAAGATTATATAGACATTAGGTTGTGCTAAAATCATTATCGCTGATGATGAATTTCGTTGCTATCCTTTATAAAGGGCAATAAGGTATTATCATACGCCCATTGCCTTTAAAACTTGGTAATTGATGAAAAGCAAAATCCATACAGGGAATTAGGCGCTGGAAACGGATGTAACCCAAAAAGTACATTGTTCACCCTTTTCGGTGAACAATGTACGTATGTTCATCGCTTTCAGGATGTTTTTCAATTGCCGGTTCTATTATCCAATTTTTACCGTTTTATTTTTGGACTTCGGGCTTTCAATTGCCCAGTTCTCCATTTTAAATGTAGTCTGGGCGGCTACCATTGTAGTGGCCGAGGTCCCTTCCGGTGCATTGGCAGATATTGTCGGCAGACGTCGGTTGCTCATCTTTGCAGCCGGTTCCATGGTAGTGGAGATGATGATCCTTTGCTTCGTGCCAAGGGGAAACAATACGCTGTTGTTCAGTTTCTTCCTGATCAATCGCGTCCTCAGCGGCCTTGCCGAAGCAGCTGCCAGTGGTGCCGATGAGGCTATCGCCTATGATGCTCTCCAGGCTAGGGGGATGGCGGATCAATGGGGACGGGTGTTGGACGTTCAGATGCGTTTACGGTCGGCCATGTTTATTTTCACGATGACCTTAGGGGCTGCTGTTTACGATCCACAACTCATGACGCGGGTCATAGCTGCCCTATGGTTGGATTTTCCGTTGACCCAGGCACAAACCCTTCGTTTTCCCCTTTATCTGACGTTCATCCTTTCCTTGTTCACCCTTGCTTCGGTTGTAAAACTAGATGAAATTTGCTCCGATCCAGCACAAGACGGCACATGCAAAAAACCTTTGGGCGGGTCAGCCGTGGATGCGTTTGTACTGACCCTCAACTCTGGAAAGTGGATTCTAAAAACACCATTTGTTCTGGCCGTTATTATGTTTGGCATGTTGTTAGACGGAATTTTACGTATGGTCATAACGCTGGCCAGTCAATACTATCGTATGGTGCAATTGCCCGAATCCGTATTTGGTCTCCTGGGTTCGGCAATGGCCCTGGCGGGTCTGTTCATCCCACGCCTGGCCCTTTTCATTGCTGAGAACCGTTCACCGGCATTTTGCCTGTGGTCCACAGCCACCACAGCTCTTTGCGGGCTGATTGGGATGGCTTTTTTCTGGCCGTACATCGGGTTTGTCCCTGCACTGGTTGCCTTTTCAGCTATGTATATGGTGGGCTTTTACGTAAGCTATTTCGTCAATCAAAGGGCCTCTTCATCCCGCCGGGCCACGGTACTCAGTTTCAAAGGCTTGGCCTATAATCTTTCTTATGGATTGATCGGCTTGTTCTATGCGGGGCTTCTGAAGATAAAAAAAATGGAGATGGATGTTTTCGATGTCGGCACACAGGGCATGGAGAACTTGGTTTTCAAGGAGACTTTTTTCCTATTCCCATTTTTTCTTGGGGCTGGATTGATCGTGATGATGGCTGGTGTATTGATTTACAGGATGAAACATCGATAGCGGGAAGAGCAACTATTTTAAGGTTCTTTTTCCACCTGTTAGACTATGTTCCGTATCGTTGGAATCACGGTGGTCATCGCATACAACCTTTTTATTCTCCTGCGGCCGGCGCTTGCCGGACAGAAAGGAAAACACTGAAGCATGGTTCAATCCAATGCGATAGAACAGGTACCAGTGCCGGGTCTCCGAAAGCTTCATTTTGTCGGCGATGCAATCACTTTCCACCTGAACGTACCTGAATCCTGGACGGGGCAGGCTTGGTTGCGAACCAACCTGGGACATGGTCGTTCCGTTCGTAGGGAGATTATCCGGCAAGTGGAACATCTTGAAAACCCGTTGGGAAGGTGTTGGTATGATATCCCCATGACTGCCACAGGCAAAGGAAGCTTCACCCTGACCCTTGCCTTGACGGAGGTGGGCCATTTTGAAGCCAAGGGTTATTTTTTTTGTTCGGATCGTAAGGATCCTTTATGGCCACCAGGTGCCAACACCGCCATTAACGTTGCCCCGGCAGATACATGCTGCGCCAATATTATCTACAATGCTTTTGTCCGGCAGTTCGGACCCAATAAGGAAGGAGCCATGGGGAAGATCGACTCGGCGGCGAAAGATTTGGATGATGCCGGGTATACGGTCATTCCCCCCTCGGGAACCTTTCGCGATCTGATCAGCGAGCTGGATTTTATTATTGGCCGGTTGGGTTGCCGAATCATTCAGCTGCTGCCGATCCATCCCACACCCACCACTTACGCCCGTATGGGCCGATTCGGCAGTCCCTATGCGGCATTAAGCTTTACCACAGTCGATCCGGCGTTGGCGGACTTCGATCCCAAGGCGACACCCTTGGAACAGTTCATTGAACTGGTGGACTCCGTTCATGCCAGAGGTGCTCGCCTGTTCATCGATATTGCCATTAACCACACCGGCTGGGCGGCAGGGCTCCACGAATCCCACCCCCAATGGCTCTCCAGAGAAGCGGACGGACAGATCGAAAACCCCGGTGCCTGGGGGGTGGTCTGGGCGGATCTGACCCGTTTGGATTACATACACAAGGATTTGTGGCAGTATATGGCCGATGTTTTTCTTACCTGGTGTCGCCGGGGGGTGGATGGCTTTCGTTGTGACGCAGGTTATATGATTCCCAACGCGGCCTGGTGTTACATGATTGGCAAGGTTCGGGACCAGTTTCCCAACGTGATCTTTCTGCTGGAAGGGTTAGGGGGAAAGATATCCGTTACCCGGGATTTGCTCAACCGATCCGATTTCAACTGGGCCTACAGTGAATTGTTCCAAAATTATGACCGGGGACAAATTGAACACTACCTGCCCGAATCCATGGATATTTCCAGATCCGATGGAACGACCATTCATTTCGCCGAAACCCATGACAATCTTCGTCTTGCCGCAACTTCTTCCAGGTACGCTCGCATGCGGACAGCCCTGTGCGCCTTGCTATCCGACCAGGGAGGGTTCGGTTTTGCCAATGGGGTGGAGTGGCTGGCCAAAGAAAAAATCAATGTTCATAACTCACCATCATTGAATTGGGGAAGTCCGGACAACCTGGTGGACCATCTTAGGCGGCTCCATGCCCTGCTGACGGTTCACCCTGCCTTTTTTTATCCTGTTCACGTCGAGATGATTCAGAAAGGGGATGGAAATGCCATTGTTGCCGCCCGCCGGTGGGAGGCGGATGGCAGGGGGCTTTTGGTTGTGGCCAACCTGGATGCGGATTCGTCCACCACCATTGCCTGGCCGAAAAATCAGTCGCCGATCAAAGGGGATCGGGCGATGGATTTGCTTACCGGTCAACAGGCATTGTTTGAAGAGGATGGGGAGATCGCATCCATTTTTTTGTCACCGGGCCAGGTGTTTTGTTTAACGGATAATCCGAATGATTTGGAACTGGTTGTTACGGCAGAGAAACAAACTTTGCGTATTCCGGACCGATGCCGGGAGCAACGACTTCGTGCAAAGGCCCTGGAAGTGTGGCGCTTTTACAACGGGGAAAGGGACATGGGAGATTGGGATCCGCACCAGGCGGCCACCCGTTTGTATGAATCCCCACTGGATTATTGCCGATCGTTGAATCCTGACAGCGTTTCGCCTCGAACGGTGACCTGGCAGTATCCTGAGGATTTACGCCGCGAGGTAATGATACCGCCGAATCATTTTCTGTTTGTCCATGCCGACCACCCCTTTCGGGCATCCATTGTCGAAAACCAAACGACCCTATCTGTGGAAGAGAGCATGACGGGTGCTGACGACAGCGCATTTGTCCTGTTCAGCCCTCTGCCGGTTGCCGGTAGACAAAAACCACAATTGTTAAGGCTTTCCGTTTATGAACCTTCGGGTTGCAATCACTGCGAAGTACCTCTTTTGTATCTGACGCCACACAACAACGTCAGGGTGAAAAAGATGTTTAGCCGGCCGCGCAGGGAGCTTGCCGAGAAACACATGCTCGGCACCAATGGACGAGGCGGTATGGCCCGTGCCCATGCCCATTGGGACAGGTTGCCCAGCCGATACGATGCGTTGTTGGCGGCCAACTTGAATCCATCGGTTCCCGAGGATCGACGCATCCTATTGTCCCGGCTGCGGGGATGGATAGTCTTTCAAGGATTTTCTCAGGAGATCGGCCAGGACTGCCTGGACGCGTTCGGCTTTGATTTCGATGGGTGGGGTGCCTGGACATACCATATTCCGTTGGGGCAGGGACAGCACATCGTTTTAAGTATCGGCCTGTATATGATCCCGGGAAAAAACAGGATTGAAATGGTGTTCTACCGACATCCCTCAAAGGGTAAAAAAGATCGCTTAGCCGACAGCCGGCCGGTGACGCTCATTCTCCGGCCGGATATCGAAGACCGCAATTTCCATGAGACCACAAAAGCGTATACCGGGTTGGAGCACCACTATCCGTCTTCCATTACCGCTCGGGAAAAAGGGTTCCGTTTTAATCCCGATCATGGTCATTTTCTTGATGTTTCCACCCAGCAATCCATTTTTTTTGTTGAGCCGGAATGGCAGTATATGGTTTATCATCCAAAAGAAGCACAACGGGGGGAGGATCCGAATTCAGACCTCTTCAGTCCGGGCTACTTTTCCGGACTATTGGCGGGGGGGGATAGCGAAATTCTTACCGCCGTGGTTCCAGAGGATGAACAGGCAATACCGGATGGGCCTGCGCCCCTGCAGCAACGGATCAGTTCTTTTTTCGAGACATCGCCCCGATGGGAGCCACCGGTTTCTGCGCTGACAAAGGCACTGGATCAATATATCGTGAAACGGGACCAGTATGCTACGGTTATTGCCGGCTATCCCTGGTTTCTGGATTGGGGGAGAGATACCCTGATTGTGGTCCGGGGAGTTATTGCCGCTGGGCGTTACGAGGAGGCAAAGACCATTATTCAACAGTTCAGTGCTTTTGAGGAAAATGGTACTATTCCCAATATGATCCGTGGGAACGACACAGGAAACCGGGATACCTCTGACGCCCCTTTGTGGCTTTTTCGGATCAGCGATGAGTTGGGAGCAGTCCTTGGCCAGGAAGAACTGCTTTCTACCGATTGCGGGGGGCGCTCCTTGTTAACCGTTTTAAGATCCATTGCCAAAACTATCCAAACCGGTACTCCGAACGGGATTGTCATGGACGGGGAAACGGGATTAATTTTCAGTCCGTCGCATTTTACCTGGATGGACACCAACCATCCGGCGGGGACACCACGCCAGGGATATCCCATTGAGATTCAGGCCTTGTGGTACGCGGCCCTTGATTATCTGGGACGTGTGGATGCACCGGATCAACGGCAAAGCTGGCAACAATTGTCCAAACAAGTAAAGCAATCAATTCTTGATCTTTTTTTGTTGGAAGATGAGGGATACTTGTCCGATTGCCTGCACGCTTTACCCGGTACGCCTGCCGGTAACGCGGTACCTGACAATGCGTTGAGGCCCAACCAGCTTTTCGCCCTTACGCTTGGAGCCGTACAGGATCGAACCGTTGTTGAAAAAGTATTGCATGTCTGCCAGGAATTACTAGTACCAGGGGCCATTCGAAGTTTGGCTGACCGCTTAGTTGAACCGGAATTGCCGATTTATCACCATGGCACATTAGTCAATGAGCCGTCTATGCCCTATATCGGTACCTATGAAGGGGATGAGGATACCCATCGGAAACCGGCTTACCATAACGGAACGGCCTGGACCTGGGTGTTTCCCAGCTTTTGTGAAGCCTGGGCGGATTGCTTTGGGCCTGGCGAATACAATACCGCCCTGGCTTTGTTGGCCAGCAGCAGCCGATTGGTTAATGACGGGTGTGTCGGGCACGTGCCGGAAATCGTCGACGGAGACGCACCGCATCAACAACGCGGGTGCGATGCTCAGGCGTGGGGGGTTAGCGAACTGTTGCGGGTGTGGATGAAAATTGAAAGAAAAGTATCCCATTATTCATCTTGAGCAACCCATGAACCTGAATCACTAAATTTTTCGAATACCATCGTTTGGAGGTTTTTCAATTAACTTACGGCTTTATAATTAAAATTAATCTTCTGATGGGAGGTGCGTTGTGAGTTTGAGAAAACAGTATCTTAAAACCAGAAATGCGTGTAAAGTTACTTTTCGTTTACCCAAGGTTGCTGTGCCAAAAGCAAAAGCTGTTCATATCGTGGGAGATTTTAATAACTGGAGTGTGGTCGAAACACCCATGCAGAGGCTTAAAAGCGGTGAATTCAAAGTTGTTTTGGATTTGCCCCCGGGCCGAGACTACCAGTTTCGCTACCTGATCGATCAGATCAGTTGGGAAAACGATTGGGAAGCGGATAAGTATGTCAAAAGCGCATTTGGGGACTGTGAAAACTCCGTTGTCGTGGTATAGCGAAGAATCAATAATGATTGCCCAGGAGATATGTCATGAGATTGATTCAAACTTTCCAAGTTTTTCCTGATATTCCCGAACCTCTCTCTTTTTTAGGAACATTGTCGCGCAATCTCTGGTGGAGCTGGAACCAGGATGCCATTGAGCTGTTTAGACGAGTGAGTCCTCGTTTATGGGAACAGTCAGGCAGAAATCCCATTATTCTTGGAACCTTGGCCACCCAGGAACGACTGGAGAGATTGGCAAATAGTGATAGTTATCTTTCACATATCGCGCAGGTTCAGGAACATTTTGAAAAAAGGGTACTGGAACAAAACCACAAGGTGAGCCCATGGCGTTCCGGGGAGACTGTGGCTTATTTTTCAATGGAGTTCGGGATCCATGAGACCCTTCCCCTTTTTTCCGGTGGTCTTGGTATTCTTGCCGGCGACCAACTCAAGGCCGCCTCTGGGTTGAAGATTCCCCTTGTTGGGGTGGGACTTCTCTATCGTGAAGGATTTTTCAGACAATATTTGGATCGGGATGGATGGCAGCAGGAGCGTTATCCTGAAACGGACCTGTTTCATTTACCATTGCTAAGAGAAAAGGATAACAATGGAAATGATCTGGTAATCCGTATAACCAGTCATGGTCACGATATCGCGGCACAGGTTTGGACAATTTGTGTTGGTCGTGTTTCTTTGGCTTTGCTGGATACGAACCTGCAAGAGAATCCTCCCGAAATCCGTGATATTACCGCACGTCTTTATTCCGGAGAATCGCATATCCGGCTGGCCCAGGAGGTACTACTTGGGATTGGCGGTATGCGGGCTCTGGATGCACTAGGGATCTGGCCCAGCGTATGTCACATGAACGAAGGGCATTGTGCTTTTGTCGGATTGGAAAGGCTTCGTATGGTTATGGAACGATACGATATCGATCTTGATACGGCACGCGAGATTATCCCGAGAACAACGGTGTTCACAACACATACGCCGGTTGCGGCAGGCCATGACGAATTCCCGCCTGCGTTGGTTAAACCCTACCTTAAACCCTATGAAGCGTCGTTTAAAATGGATGCCGATCAACTGGTGGCCCTTGGACAAGCAGATGGCGCTTCTCCGGAATCTCCATTTTCCATGTTTATTCTGGGTTTGCACACCTCCCAATACATCAACGGGGTCAGTGAACTTCACGGTCAGGTGGCACGTCGCATGTGGTCCCACATCTGGCCAACCCGGGCCGATGAGGAAACACCCATCACCCACATTACCAACGGGGTCCACATTCCAACGGTTCTGGCACCTGAGATTGTACGACTATATGAACAATTCCTAGGACCTCAATGGAGTATGGGGTCCACCATCCCTGAAAACGCAAACCGTATTCAGGACATCTTTGATGAGGAGCTGTGGCAGGCCCATGAAATGTGCCGTTCCCGCTTGATACGAACGGTTCGTGAATTGATGCATAATCAATATGCCCGCCGCAACGCGCCGCTGCATGTAATGAAATCTGTGGAATCCGTATTGGATAAGGACACCCTGACCATCGCCTTTGCCCGACGTTTTGCCACTTATAAACGAGCTCACCTCATCTTTCAAGATCCGGACCGGTTGGAGTCCATCATCAATTCGCAGGATCGGCCCGTCCAATTCATTTTTGCGGGAAAAGCACATCCCAAGGATAACGAGGGAAAAGGAATTATCAAAAGCCTTGTGGATTTCGGGCGGCATTCCAATTTGCGTCATAGATTCGTTTTTCTTGAGGATTATGACATGCACATTGCACGCTGCCTGGTACAAGGGGCGGACATTTGGCTGAACACACCCCGCCGTCCCTTAGAGGCATGCGGTACTTCCGGGATGAAGGCAGCTCTAAACGGTGTACTCAATGTAAGCATTCTGGATGGCTGGTGGTGTGAGGGGTACAGCCCGAAGTTGGGCTGGTGCATCGGCAATGGCGAAGAATACGAGGACCAGGAGTATCAGGATGCCGTGGAAAGCCAGGCGTTGTACAATATTATCGAAAACGAAGTGGCACCCCTTTACTACGATCGCACTGCAGGCGGAACGCCCAAGGTGTGGCTGAAAATGATGAAGGCATCAATGAAAATGGCCATGTCGCAGTTCTGCAGCCTGCGCATGGTTTCGGAATATGAAAAACGCTTTTATCTGCCGGCAAATAGACAATTTGAACAACTTGTCGCCGATGGGGGTTTCCAAGCCCGGCAATTAAAAGAACTGCATCATCGTTATTTGGCGAAATGGGACCAAATCACAGTCGAACCCCCAGTAAATAGTGAAAAGGGACCATTTCTGGTAAACCAATCTTTTGAAGTGACTACAGTTGTGAACACCGGTGAGCTCCTACCGGAAGAGCTGAATGTGGAGCTGTATTACGGCAAGGTGCGACATGTGGACCAGCTTGAATCTCCCAGGGTGAAGTTGATGTCCCTAAAAGAGGAGCGATCGGCGAATACGTACCTATACAGCATCCAATTGCCATGTACGGATTCGGGTCGATATGGTTTCACGGTTCGGGTGACGCCTAATGCGGATGAATGGATCAAGTTCAGGCCGAAGTTGGTAACCTGGGCTTAAGCGAAAAATGCACCATTTATTATATCAACTGTCATAGGAGCATACAATGCCTTCGGCAAAGCGGAACCCCCGGGTACTGATTGTTACGCCTGAAGTGACCTATCTGCCCCATCGAATGGGGAATTTTTCACGGCACCTTACCGCCAAAGCCGGCGGTTTAGCTGACGTTTCTGCGGCACTTGTCAGTGCACTTTTCGAAGAAGGGGCCGACGTCCACATAGCTATACCGGACTATCGGTCTATTTTCCACGATCGCCTGACCCCTTTTCTTGAACGGGAACAGTGGACCATTCGAAATGTCATGCCCGACGACCGGGTTCATTTGGCTGAAGATCGTGCTTTTTTTTATTTGAACCGTGTATATTCGGCCTACGGTGGAGAAAACACAAAACTGTCGCTGGCTTATCAAAGAGAAGTGATCAACAATATCGTTCCCCGTGTAAAGCCGGACTTGATCCACTGCAATGATTGGATGACGGGTCTAATACCAGCCATGGCGCGGCAATTGGGCATTCCCTGCCTGTTTACCATCCACAATATTCATACGGTGAAGGCCACCCTTGCTCATATTGAGGATCGTGGGATTGATGCCGCCTATTTCTGGGATCATCTTTACTATGAAAGGTTCTCAAACAGTTATGAAGAGGCCTGGGAAAGCAACCCGGTAGACTTTCTTGCCTCAGGTGTCTTTGCCGCGCACTTCGTCAGCACGGTCAGCCCCCGGTTTCTTGAAGAGATTGTTGAAGGGCGCCATGATTTCATCGAATGGCCGCTTCGTCAGGAACTGAGCAACAAATTCCATGCCGGATGCAGTACGGGAATTCTCAACGCACCCGACCCTTCTTTCAATCCGGAAACGGATAAAGAGATTTTTCGGAATTACACAGCCTCAACCCATCCGATCGGCAAGCGGGAAAACAAGCTGCATCTTCAACAGACAATGGGACTGATTCAAGACGAAAACGCTCCGCTGTTCTTCTGGCCGTCGCGCCTAGATCCTATTCAAAAGGGCTGCCAGCTGCTGGCAGAGGCATTTTTCGGTATTATTTCCAATTACTGGGACCATACGCTTCAGGTGGTGTTTGTTGCCAATGGCGATTATCAGCAGGTTTTTCGGGATATCGTTAACCAACACGGTTTTCACAACCGGGTGGCCGTATGCGATTTCAATGAAAGCTTGGAGCGTCAGGCGTATGCCGCCTCCGATTTCATCCTTATGCCATCACTGTTTGAACCTTGTGGTCTGCCACAGATGACCGCCCCCATTTACGGCTCTCTCCCTGTGGCCCATGATACCGGAGGCATCCACGATACCATCACCCATTTGGATACCCATCGAGGTCTCGGCAACGGATTTTTGTTTGAGACCTATGACGCGGCTGGGCTCTACTGGGCCGTTTCGCAGGCCATGGACTATTACACGATGCCGGAATCCGTGAAATGCAAGCAAGTCGAGCGGATCATGAAAGAAAGTGCTGCATCCTTTAATCATGCGAATACGGCCAGGCAGTACATCAACCTATATGAAAAGATGCTAAAGAGACCGCTTATAAGTTAGGCGGAAAGGATGACGGCCAAAGTGGGAAGAGGGCGGATGGTAGAAATGTAAATTGAAGGTATTATTCCGATTTTCCTTCGGCTTTTTGTCTAAACTCCTAAATTCTTATACCTATGCTTCCAATCGAAACAATTGTAGATTCCCTGATCCAAAAAGATCCCTGTCTCGGTGATTATCGCCAGGTGCTGGTCCATCGGCTCCAGCATATCCAAGGTGTGCGTGACCGGATTACCGATGACCAAACGGATTTACTGACGTTGGCTTCCGGGCATGAGCATTTCGGACTCCATCGAAACAAGGATAGTTGGGTTTTCAGGGAATGGGCGCCCAATGCCACGAATGTTTATTTGATTGGAGACTTTTCCAATTGGTCGGAAGATCCCGCCTTTTCACTTGTTCGGTTACCCGAAGAGGGACAATGGGAAATTCGTCTTCCGGGAGAGGTTTTGACACACAAGGATCTGTATCGACTCCGCATTCATTGGGACGGAGGGCAGGGGGACCGGATTCCGGCCTATGCCCGCCGGGTTGTTCAGGATTCGGACACCTTGATTTTTAATGCTCAGGTGTGGGAAGCGGATGAACCGTACCAATGGAGATGTCCGAACTTCAGGCGTTCAGATCGTTCCCCGCTGATTTACGAGGCCCATGTGGGAATGGCGCAGGAAGAGGAAAAAATAGGTACCTGGAAAGAATTTACACGGAACGTTCTACCGAGAATTGTTGAATCGGGATATAACACGATTCAATTAATGGCTGTTCAGGAGCATCCCTATTACGCCTCATTCGGATACCATGTGTCGAGCTTTTTCGCACCGTCTTCCCGATTCGGCCCTCCGGAAGACCTCATGGCGTTGATCGATTCGGCCCACAAACATGGCATTGCCGTCATCATGGATCTCGTTCACTCCCATGCCGTTTCAAATACGGTTGAGGGATTGGGGCTTTTCGACGGAACAGAATTTCAATACTTTCATCAGGGGCAGCGTGGACACCACTATGCCTGGGACAGCCTTTGTTTTGATTACGGAAAAGCCCAGGTGTTGCATTTTCTTCTTTCCAATTGCCGGTATTGGTTGGATACTTTTCATGTGGATGGATTTCGTTTCGACGGTATCACCAGCATGCTATATACACATCATGGCATGGAAAAAGCCTTTTCCGGTTACAATGACTATTTCAATGAATCGGTGGATAAAGATGCCTTGGCCTACTTGGCCCTGGCTAACGAGGTGATCCATAAGCTCAGGCCTGATGCCCTCACTGTGGCGGAAGACATCAGCGGTATGCCGATGCTGGCATTGCCCATTTCCCATGGGGGGATCGGGTTCGATTGCCGCTTTGCCATGGGGGTTCCCGATTATTGGATCAAACTGCTCAAGGAGAGGGTCGATGAAGAGTGGCCCATGGGCGGTCTTTGGTACGAGTTGACCAATCGTCGGCCGGAGGAGAAAACCATTAGTTATGCTGAATCCCATGATCAGGCCCTGGTGGGGGACCAAACCCTGATGTTCCGAATGGCAGGTGCTGCCATTTACGATCACATGTCCGTTGACGATCAGGACATTATTGTGGACCGCTCCATGGCCCTGCATAAGATGATTCGCCTGATCACCCTGACCACGGCGGGAAACGGATATTTGAATTTCATGGGGAACGAATTCGGCCACCCCGATTGGGTTGATTTTCCTCGGGAAGGAAACGGCTGGAGTATGAAGTACGCCAGGCGGCAGTGGCATTTAGTAGACGATCCCCAACTCAAATATAGGTTCCTATCCGAGTTTGATCGACGGATGGTTACTTTGCTAAATGAAACCGATTTTTTTTCCGGGGAAGAACCGTCATTGTTGTGGGAACATAACCAGGATAAAGTCCTTGCGTTTTCTCGTTCATCCTGGATTTTTGTATTCAACTTTCATCCGGTTCAATCTTTTCCAGGATACTCGATCCCAGCTCCAGGTGGATCCTACAAACTGGAATTAGATACGGATGAAACAGTTATTGGCGGACATGGGCGGCTTATTTCCGGTCAAGTACACCGAACCTTGCAGGAGAAAAACAACCCGTTGGGATTTCAGCTCTCCCTTTATCTGCCGTCGCGCAGTGGATTTGTTTTGAGGCCGGTATAAGAAAATCGGTCAAGCCGGAAGCAATTTTGACCCTTTGACGTTTATGCAAACATATTCTAATTTTTCTCTGCAGTCGCTGAACACTTTTCACATAAAAGCCCGTGCCGTACATTACATTCGCTTTACACGTGAAAAGGAGATCATCGAGTTTCTCCAAAAGGATCTTATCGGCCAAAGGCCAAGCCTCGTTATAGGTAGAGGAAGCAACCTTCTTTTTGTGGGTGATTTCGACGGGTTCGTGTTGCATCCGATGCTAAGTGGGATTCATGTGGTCAAAAAGGATCGACATACTGTCCAAATTCGGGCCATGGCCGGTGAGAACTGGGACGATGTGGTCGCATTTACTGTGGCCAATGGGTGGGGTGGGATTGAAAACTTATCTCTGATACCAGGTAGCGTAGGTGCGAGTGTCGTGCAGAATATCGGAGCATACGGTGTGGAGGTAAAAAATGTCGTTCACAGCGTTGAAGTGATCGCCGTTAAAGATGGAGAGCCTACCGTATTTTTCTCCGATGAGTGCGGATTCGGATACCGCACCAGCAATTTTAAAAGGGCTTTGACAGGGCAGTTCCTGATCACGGCGGTAACCTTCACACTCCGTCGCCGACCCCAATTTGTTTTGGACTATTCAGGAATCAAATCGGTTGTTGCAGCTATGGGCGATGTAAGCCTTGAAACGATTCGAAACGCGATTATTCACATCCGCAAAAACAAACTTCCGGATCCGAATCAAATCGGAAATGCGGGAAGTTTTTTCAAAAATCCGATTGTTGACTCCACCACTCTCCAAGGGTTGCTCCGTCTGTTTCCCGGGTTGCCCCATTACAGTCAGAAAAATCGTCGGTATAAACTGGCAGCCGGTTGGATGATCGAGTATTGCGGTTTCAAAGGAAAACGAATCGGGAGAGTCGCCGTACACGAACACCAGGCATTGGTCCTGGTGAATCTCGGCAGCGCCACAGGACTGGAGATCCTGGAATTATCCGAACAAATAGAGAAGGCTGTTAATGATACATTTGGTATCAAATTAGAGCGGGAAGTTCAGGTGGTTCAGGAATCCAATGGCAATTTGTACACCGAGATTTGTTCCAGCAACGCATGAGACCCTCTAAAGAAACATTTTTTCCGGTGGGCGGCGTTCGGGTACATACTCGTGGTCAATCTTGCCGTCATTCCAATCTTTGGTGACATAAAGATTGCAATAGCAAGAACCGAATTCTTCTACATCCGGCTCGCGATATTTGCATGGACAAATAATGTCGTGGTCATTTTTCCTGTCCCCTGAGGCCAAACGGCACGGGCAAACCATATACCCATAGCGCTGCTTGTTGACCAGTAAGGCCTCCAGCAATTCCATCACACGTTCCTGGTCGACGCTAAAATAGTAGCCTTTGGGCTCCTGCATTTTCTTCAGTTTCCCGTAGAGTTCTTTTGCATCCATCAAAGCCCCAGCGCCTCCTTGATTTTTTCTTCCTTATAACCCACTATAACAACATCACCGATGATAACAGTTGGAAAAGAACATTTAGGGTTGAATTTTTTGACATCGGCAAGAATGGCTTTTCGTTCTTCCCCATCCAACAGATCCACATCCACAAATTCATATTGAATCGTGCAGTCGTCCAGCAAACGTTTCGTCGATTTGCAGTGACTGCATGTGCTTAGAGAGAAGACTTTAACTAGTTGATCCGACATGAGGAAAATCCTTTCCTTGTAATATAGGTATAGTACCCTTGCTGCTTGCAACGATAAAACGCCATCTGAAAATCCCGTCCGCCTACAGTGCGTTGTTCATTCCGCTGTCAATACCTGGGGGTTGTTTCCGAGAAATCGGTATAAGGTTGCCCGGCCTACACCCAGAACCTTGGCTGCTCTTGCCTTGTTGCCTCCGGTTTTAACCAGTGCTGCTTTTACCCCTTCCGCATCCAGTTTTCGAACGGGACCACGTTTAGGTTTTTCAAAAACAATGTTTCTCAATTCAAGGGGTAGGTCATCAGGCCGGATTACTTTTCCCTTGCAGCGAACAATAGCAAATTGAACAGTGTTTTGAAGTTCACGCACATTCCCCGGCCAAGTGTACTCCATCAGCAGGTTCAGAGCTTCCCCAGCTATGTGAATCGGCCGTTGGCCTTTTACCATGGGTGCTTTTGATAAAAAATGCTCGACTAGAAGCGGAATATCTGATGTTCTATTTCGGATCGGAGGAATTTGGATGGGAATAACATTCAGGCGGTAATACAAGTCTTCCCTGAAATTCCCTTTTTTAACCTCTGTTTTCAAATCTTTATTGGTTGCCGAGATTACACGGACATCTACCGACATGGTCTTTTCCCCACCCACCTTTTCGAAGGACCCTTCCTGGAGAAAACGGAGCAATTTTACCTGAAGTATTTTGGGTAGTTCTGCAATTTCATCCAGGAAAACCGTACCGGTATCGGCCAGCTCGAATCGCCCCTTTTTATCCCTGATCGCTCCTGAAAAGGCACCTTTGACATGTCCGAAAAGTTCGCTTTCGATCAATCCTTCCGGTAGTGCACCGCAGTTGATGGGCACAAAAGGATTTCCAGCACGCAGGCTTTCGCTATGGATGGCACTTGCAACCAATTCTTTTCCGGTTCCGGTTTCACCGAAAATATGGACGTGGTAGTCATAACCGGAGACATCCTTGATTTGGCGGAAAACCTCCACCATTTTTTCATTACACCCGATAATATTGGAAAACCCTGTCATTTCTCTGGCTTTGACCTTCAGTTCAAAAATATCGGTGACATCCCTAAAGGTTGCAAGCACACCAACGTCTCTCTCCTGATCATCGCGCATCATTGTAGCCACCATTTCAATCTGTCGCGATTCACCTGTCCTGGTCGTGATGTTTACAGGGTAGTCGGCGCTATCGTGAAATGGGCGTTGGTCGCTGCAAAACGAGCATCGACTGCCACAAAAAGGGCTTCCGAAAGCAACATGGCAGTCTTTTCCGAGTACTTCTTCACGGTTATAGCCGGTAATGTTTTCGGCTTTTTTATTAAAGTAGAAAATTCGTCGCTTCATGTCATGGGCGATAATACCATCTTTCATATTATCCAGAATTCGTTCCAGGTTTTTTCGGTTGGATAATATCTGATCGATGGTCAAGGTTTTCATTATCACACTAATTATTCATGCTTGGAGAATTGGAAATTCAGGCGGCAGGTCCCCCACCCAAATCAGGCAATGAGTAAGTTGCAACCGATAGTTACCACCAATGGCGGAATTGTTCAAGGTTTACCACTATCTTCAATGGAGAAAGCAAATTTTTTTTCAATCCCCGGATTCCTTGTAAGAGCAGTCATACAGCTTGATAATTGTGGCAATAAACGTTGGCGGTCATCATTTGCGATTTATTTCGGGCAGAATGAAAATGTCCAATTCAGATCGGATCCCGAGACGGCTAAGTGAGAAATCGAACAGGACCGGATCTTCGGGAGAATAAGTCCTGAAACCATCCGTGATTTCAAGGGCAGTGCGTTTATCTGCCTGGTTTCGCCGGGTAAACCCTAAACGGCGGCCAATGGCATGAATATGCGTGTCCAGGGGGATAATTAACGAAGATGTGGATAGGCCTGTCCATCCGCCGGGATCGACTTCATCCGATCGAACCATCCAACGAAGATATAGATGAAGGCGTTTGCAGGCACTGGATTTGTTGGGGTCCGGCATCAGGTGGCCTGGATTGCCCTGACCTCCGGTTAACTTGTGGAAAAAGTGACACAGGCCCGGTTGAAGGTCTTTCCGGTCAGCGGGCAAGCCGGCCTTTATGCAGTTTTCCATACTTCCATACTTTCGGATCACCCGACCTATGCCGAAAAGGAGGGTCGCCATTTGGTCACCATTTGCAAAACGGTGGCGAAAATCACTAAATGTCTGCCGCATGGAAAGCAAGGTAGTGTTCCGAACAAACCGGTAAGGGGATGATCCCATGGCGTCCAAAACGGTAGATACGCTTTTTAGAATCTGTGCTACCCTGCCATATGCCAGACAGGCGGCCACCAGACCGACAATTTCCCTCTCCTTTATTTCTTCCCAGTCGTAAAGAAAGAGCAGCGGATCGGGGTCTACATAAGCCCGGCTATGATATTGACGATAAATCGATTCGAGGGCTTCGGCAATTATCCGATTCCGGACGCTCAATTACGCCACTTTCGTGAAAAAGCTGATATATCCTGATCCGTCAGCAATTTGGAAAAGCGTTGCCCATGGGTATTGTGGGTTTTATAAAAAGCCAAAAAGTCGCTAATCATATGCACCACCGTTTCTTCATTATGAATACCCGGCAACTCTTGGGCAAGGCGGGGATGGCGACCCAGTTTACCGCCGATCAATACACGGTAGCCTTTTTTTTCGGTTTTCAGTGTGCCGGTAGGGCACTCGGCAACGCAACTTCTGCAATACAAGCAACGGGAACGGTCGATAGCGGTGATTTTACCTGTTTCAGACAGTTGGATCGCATCTTCTTTGCAGACTTCTTTGCAGATACCACAGGAGGTGCAAGGGGATTCCGTCAGTCCGGGCAGTGCGGCGCCGATAATTCCTACATCTTTGATTTGCACCTGTGAACAGGCATTGGGGCAATCGGCAATGCTGATACGAAACTCATGATGGAATTTTAAATCCCCGGGTACCCGTTGCTTTAAAAATTCCAGCAGATGGGCATCGATCATGACCCGTTCAATTTTTTTCAGCAGCCCCTGGCTGGGCATTACCCGGTGAGGGCACCCACTTTGCCCGAAACAGGCATCCACTTGATACCCTTTGACCTCGCTGCTCATTTTTCGCAGATAGTTGGCCTGTGTGGTCTTCACATCGGAGAGGGTGATCCTGGTTTTTCCCCCTTCGGCAGCTTCCTTTTCCACGCGGCTGCGAACCTTTTTCCGAACAAAAAAAGGCACCTTTTTTACAGCGGCTTCAGCCTCTTCGGTCCATTGCATTGCGAAACCTCATCTCTTCAAACAGTTTGGTTCCCAAAACCCATCCTTTCCTGATGAACACCAAATAGTCTTTATTGTATTGCATGGGTCAGGATATTGACCGTATCTGCATAAATGGCTGGATTGTTGCTGGCACGGGGACCGGCGACATTTAATATCTCGATGTTGTTCATTTCAACCCAGGAAGCAATGAGCGAGCCGGCATCCGATGCCCGCTGTCCTATCGAAAGGTCGATGTGGAGCAGCTGCTTGCCGTGTTTTAATGCCATTTTGCGGGTATAGTCGGTGCCACCGGTTGGGCTGCCGCTGGAGATGATCAATGTCCCATCCGAATCAAGCACGTTTTTTTCTGTTCGGGCAGGATATTCTTCGGTAGGCATTTCCTGGAGTTGGTAATGCGCAGGTAAAGGTCCTTCTTCGGTTAAACGTCCTTTGGGGAGCCATCCACCATGGGCGATGCCCAAACGCATGGCCGTATCCAAGGCCGCACGGTCTACACCTGTCTGTCCACCGGAAATTATTTTTTTCAGCATATTATTTCCTTTTTAAGGTAACCAAGGTTGCGCCCCCATCCTCCAGTGTCCGGAGTTGCATATTCAAACAAGTGAACCAGGGAGCCTTTTTTTTAATACCGTCCCCTTTTGATAAAGTCTATAGGGTCCTATGCTTTTTAATACGGCAAGGCTCAACTTCTCTTCATCCACATCTCCTTGCTGGGAAAAAATGGGTTGGATGATGCCGTGTTTATTTTCCGCCGCTTGAACCACTGCCGGTGTAAGGAGTTCTCCCATGGAAGAGACCATGCACCCCTCGGGGGCGACATTAAGAATCAGATCATACCCTTTTTTCAGCTTTTCGGTCACTTCTCCTACGTAGGGAACCAGTTCACCGCCAGGGCGCCTTGTCGGGATGATGCTTTTGGCTGTCTCCAGAACGGTGGGCAGCGCATCGGGAAGTTCAAGTCCCGCTGCACGGTACAAGGGTTTTGCCAGAATGTACCGTTGAGCGGAAAAGGCAATTTTGAGCAAAATCAATTGTCTCTTTTTTTGGCTGACAAAGCGGTGCCTGTTATTGCAAAAGGCAGCTGAGTGGGCCCGCACGATCTCTTTCTTTCCTTCGACGATACTCTCTCGGGCTCTCATCATGGTGCCGGCCAGTTTATATTCAAGAAAGCTCCACACCGGTGAGTGGGTGAGGTGAAATTGCCGAAATCCCAGTATGCTGATGAGCCGCTTCAGTATTTCCTCCAATTGAGCGACCCGCATGTATACCTCTCCTTCGACATGGACGCGGATGGCATTTTTGCCCAAAGGACGGTGGTTCCATTTTTTTGCAAAACGCCTTAAAGAGCTTGTCAAACTTCTATCATGGAATCGGTAGGCGATAAATTTACCCAACCACCCCAAAACGACGTTCTTTTTGTGTCGCTGAACCCATGCCAACGCACGGTCCGTTGGTCGCAAATCGTGTTCCTGTATGGCATACAGCTCTTTTTTCAGTGCTTTGTATTCATCAATAAAGGCTTCATATTCATCATAATCGGAACATTGGGAGGCCCCGGTGGATAATAGTTGGTGCAGCACACCTTGAAGGATGATGCCTTGTATGCATCTCAGGTACGCCCATTCGGGAAATCCGATATTGAACCCCTTGTTTTCATGCCCGACCAGGAATTGGAGAAGAAAAGCGTCTTTTTCCTCCTGGTTTTTTTTAGGGGCGTTTAGCCATGACATGTTTTTATGAACAAACAGTTTATGGGTCTCCACATACTGTCCCTGCCGACAGGGCCCCAACCCCTTGTTATTGAAGATCAGAAGTCGCTTTTTTCCCCTTACCAGGGGGTCATCCGTTTTTATTTTGCTTTTAAAATCCTCTATGGCTCCGATGATATCGCCATAAACAGCTGCCAGCGGAGCACACACACCATCACCGACCACGGCTCTTCCCGCCTTCACAATAGCCTGAAGATCATGGTTTTCATCATAATTGTCTATGCAGGTAAAGCCTGCAGCGCGAATGGCGGCCGTAACGCAACGATTATCGGAAAGTGTGGGCAGGTATAAGGCATCCGTCTCGGTGTTTAATGCCTCATTATTGTTCAGGATATTTAAAATGTTCACATCAAATCCCTTCGGGTCCGATTCTCCCACCGTTTGGTGCAAGCCCTGGTGAAGCTGTTTTACATAGGTGTTCATCCGGTTTTCCAAATGGGCCAGTTCCTGAATGACGGCGTCGGACTGAATCCTTAAAAAGGGACGGTTTTTCGTTAGTTCATTGATTAACGGATTAGTGACGCTATCCGGCCCGCAAAGGAACGTGGAAACCTGAATTAAGGCGATATCTTTGCCCGGCGTTGTTTCGATTCTTTTGAAAATGGTTTTAAATCGTGGATGGTTGATTATTTGATGAAGTTTATTTTTCGAAGCCGCATCGATCAACGTAGCGATAAAGTGTGCATTTTTCCAATACAGATAGTCGAAATCGGAATTTAGATCGATATCAAGGATATGTCCGGGAATTCCTGCAAAACCTTTTTCTCT
>DAOWNV010000193.1 GCA_030642405.1 Desulfosarcina sp. | reverse complement strand
GATTGTGAAATGTTTGATGACGTCTTTAACACCATGAACGGTTTTGGCAAAAAAGAAGTCGAACATCTTATGAGGAGCAGGCAGGTGACAGTCCATGCAATCGGCAACGAAACCCTGGGAGTTGTTCACATGGGTGGACGCACGCCATTCACTTACCGCCGGCTGAATTTCGTGGCAGGAGGCGCAAAATTCCGGTGTGGATGTTCTCACCATTGTGTAATAGGTTATGCTGAATAACGGAAAAGCAATGATGATACCGATAAGCACAGATCCAATAATCCATTTTTTCATAATAAGATCCTTATAATGTGTAAGGATTTAATATTTATACAAATTCAAAAGACCATGTGCAGGGGGCTGAACAGCCACGGTGGTCTCACCTTACCGAATCCGGAAAACAATTGTTAAATGATGAAAAAAGGAGATACAAACTTAAATATAGTACAAATCTAATCGGAAAAAACAAAACATGTCAATGCTTTTTTTTACGCTGTGGCATTATGTTTTTATCAGGACTATAGTCAATTTTTGTTCTTTGCGCTGAAATTCAAAAACTTCAATTGATCCTTAACCAGTGTCTTTTGAGCCTCGTTCCCGGCCAGCTGAATGGCCCGTTTCAGATGGAAATCGGCATTTTTCAAGTCCCTTTTTTGCAGGTAATAAACACCCAGATTGTAATGGGCGCCGAACATTTCTCCGGTTCGGCCATTACTCTCCCCCAGATAATAGTAAGCAAGGGTATAATGTTCGTTGTCTTGTACCAGATTTTTGAAGGTCTGTTTAGCTTTTGCCATCTGGCCCAGTTCCATTTGGGTGCGGCCCAAATAGAGTCGGCCCTCTGGGTTTTGTTCGGATATTCCGGCTAAAAGTACTTCTTTTGCTTTCTCGTACTGACCGTCATGGAAATAGATCGTACCCAGATCAATCAGCATGTGGGTGGCCATGGCGTTACCTTCGATGGCGAGCTTCATGTGTTCGATGGCATCGTGCCATTTATCGATCCGTGTCAGAACCAATGCGTATCCGTAGTGGGAAAGAGGATCATCCGGTTTTTTTTCAAGTTCCAATCGAAAATGGGTCAGAGCAGTTTTTTCATCGGTATAAAGGGCAACCAGTCGGGTGTGAGCCAAATCGAAACCGCCGACTTCGGGACGTGTTGCCTCTTTCCGACCTTGGCGCTGGTGCAACCAATTGTCAATGTAAATCATCCGATCTTCAGACGCGGGGTGGGTGGTCAAATAGGTGGGAATGTCTTTTGAGCCAAACCATTGCTTGCTTCGAATTTTTTTTAAGGATGTGAGCAGCCCTTCACCGCTATATCCAGCCCTGGTCAGGTATTCCAATCCCAACTGATCTGCCTGTGTTTCATTTTGGCGGCTATATGCCAGGACTGCTGACTGACCTGCGGCAACCGATCCCATGGTTATGGCACTGGCCGCCGCTCCTGCTCCTCCGACACCCAGCAATACGCCGGCCACCATTCCTGCCAATGTTGCAACATTGATTATTTTAGAACGGTCGATCCTCTCGGAAATGTGTCTGCAGGTAACATGAGCGATTTCGTGGCCAATGATACCGGCCAGTTCTTCTTCGGATTCCAGTGCTGCAAATAGGCCGCTGTTAAAAAAAATGTGGCCGGCCGGTGTGGCAAAGGCATTATATACATCCTCTTGAAGAACATAGAACTGGTATTCAAAGGGCTGGGGTGGTACAGCTTTCATTATTCGATTTCCCACACGGTTGACATAATCGACGATTATCGGATCCCTGATCAAAGGAAATCGGGTTTGAACCATAAGCATGAATTCTTTAGCCATCTCCCGTTCTTCCTGGATGGTGATGCAATACCCACTGGGAACCACAACCATGAAAGAAGTGGTGAGAAAAACAATTAGGGTCAACAATGTAATTATTTTTTTAGAAATCATGATGTTATTAACGGCATCTATAGGGTGAACCAGTCCGGCTTTTTACAGATCATAGTTTACCATGGCATATTCCATTCCACTTTTCAAACAGCATGTTTTATGCTAACAAGAGCACCATGGCACAAATTCTATGTATAGCTAATCAGAAAGGGGGAGTAGGCAAAACCACCACGGCAGTCAATCTGTCTGCAGCTATAGCCGTTTCGGAAAAACGGACGCTACTGGTGGACTGTGATCCCCAAGCCAATGCAACTACCGGTGTGGGTGTGGATAAATCCGGATTGGAAAAAACCCTTTATCATGCAATGATCGGCCAGGCCTCTGCGGATGAAGTCATTGTCGACAGCCAGATTGAGTCCTTAAAGATCATGCCTTCCAGGGTGGAACTGATCGGTTTTGATATCGAAATGATGGATCGGTCCCAACGGGAATATGCTTTAAATCGATTGTTGAAAAAGGTAGAAAAAAAGTACGACTACATCATCATTGATTGCCCTCCCTCCCTCAGCTTGCTTACAGTGAATGCAATGACCGCTGCCGACGCCTTGCTGATACCGCTTCAGTGTGAATTTTATGCATTGGAAGGACTCAGCCAGTTGGTTCAGACATTTCAGCGGATTAAAAGTGGACTGAACCCAAAGCTAACCATTGCCGGTATTTTGCTGACCATGTTTGATCGCCGGACAAACTTGAGTCACCAGGTGGCGGAAGACGCTGAAAACCATTTCAAGAATTTGGTTTTCAAAACGATGATTCCCCGGAATGTCCGTTTGGGGGAGGCCCCTAGTTACGGGCAGCCCATTTTGCTTTATGATGCCACATCTCCCGGTGCGCGGAGTTATTTTTCCCTCGCCAAGGAGGTTATGGCGGCCAACCATACCGGACCCAACTAATTAATCCTAAAACGATTGATCGATCCGGCCACGATTCAGGAAATTACATGCCAGAAAAGAAAAATCTCCACGGCACCGTCTCAGGTACCAAAAAGAGGCGGAAAATGGCTTTGGGCAAAGGACTCGACGCCTTGATACCGGACTCAGGTTCCGTGAAGGAGCTTTCCGGAACTGCAGCTGTGGAGAAAAAAGATTACTTTACCTGTGAAATCGACATGATCCGGCCGAATCGGTATCAACCGCGTCGCCTTTTTTCATCAGATGAGTTGGATGATCTGGCAGAATCCATTCGCAGCCAGGGAATCATTCAACCTTTGCTGGTACGAAAGGACGATAAAGGTGGGTACGAGCTAGTGGTCGGAGAGAGGCGCCTAAGGGCGGCAAGCCTGGCAGGTCTAAACCATGTACCGGTGGTGGTCAAGGATGTTTCCGATGAAAAGATGTTGGAAATTTCCATCGTAGAGAATGTTCAGCGGGAGAACCTTAATCCCATGGAGGAAGCTGAAGCCTATTTCCGGCTGATCACCGAATTCAACCTTACCCAGGATCAGGCTGCTGAAAGGGTGGGAAAGAGCCGTAGCGCAGTAGCCAACTTTTTGCGGTTGCGCCAGCTTCCCGAACCGATCCAGGCTAGTATTTTGGAGGGGCAATTGAGCATGGGCCATGCACGGGCACTGCTGGGGGCGGACACGCCGGCCAAGCAGCAGGCGGCCTTTCGGGACGTGATGGCCAAAAAACTGTCCGTACGGGAAACCGAGGCGCTGATCAAGCGGATCAATGCTGCGGCGAAACCGTCCCGACCTTCGGAGCCGACCCCTGAAGAACGCTATTTTAACGATATATCCGAAGATTTGTCCCGCCATTTTGGTACACGGGTCCGGATTCAGCGAAAAGGCAAGAAGGGTCATGTGGAGATCGATTTTTTCAACGATGATGACCTGGACCGTTTGCTGAACCTCCTGCACACAAATAATTAATGGAATAAACAAAAGACTTTTCCAAAGATTTCTTACGAAACCGTTATCATTGGTTCGAAAATGACTATCCATATTATTATCGACGGATACAACCTCATTCGCCAGTCATCGGAGTTGGCTGCCCTGGATCGAAAAGCCCTCGAATTTGGCAGGGACGCTTTGGTGGATCTGCTGGCTTCCTACAAAAAAATAAAGCCACATCGGATCACTGTTGTTTTCGATGGTACCATGGAACCGTCACTGTATGGGTCACGGGACCAAATCAAGGGAATTGCCATCCGCTATTCCCATGGGGGGGAAAGTGCCGATGATGTGATTCGACAAATGGCTCGCCGGGAAAAAGAAAAAGCTCTGGTGGTCAGCAGCGATCGGGAAGTGATGAATGCAGCAGAATCCGCCGGGGCTACAGTGATGGACTCTTGTGCATTTGAAGATAAACTGGTCATGACGCGTTACTTTTCAATGAAAGGCAGTGAAGAGCCCGACGAGTTATCGGGATGGATACCCACCACGCGTAAGAAAGGCCCCAGCCGGCGGTTGTCGAAAAAGAAGAGGAAAGCGCAGGCCCGTTTGAGAAAACTATAGGCATCATGCCGGCCAAGGCCATGATGGGGGAAGTTACGCCGACAATGGCCGAAGCCGTATGCAGTTGTCCGGCCGTAAAACTTATTTTGCCTTTGTTCCAGGAAAATGTTCATGTGATCGGTGTGTCCGGTGAACCGTTGCCCCACCATGTGGAAGCACTTGTTGTCAAACATATGGTGCCGATCATTTAAAACCGATATTGAGCGGAAAAGGAGGCAAACATATGTGTGAAGCCAATGCCTATTTGATTACAGATGGGGTAGAAAACCTGTCCCTTTCCCTGGTTGATCACAAGGTTTTTTTCAAAGAGATCCACCCTTGAAAATCGAAATTGCTAAAACAGCCGGGTTCTGCATGGGGGTTAGACGTGCCGTGAAACTGGCTCTGGATGCTCCGGTAAAATACGCCAAACCCATTTTTACCTACGGCCCATTGATTCACAACCCTCAGGTTCTATCCCTTTTTGAAGAAAAAGGGATAACCGTCCTGCAAGCTATTCCACAAGAGGGAACCGGTACTGTTCTGGTCCGGGCCCATGGTGTTCCCCCCGATGACAAGCAGCGGCTCAAGGACGCAGGTTTCAGCGTTGTGGATGCCACCTGTCCCCGGGTGATTCGCGTGCAGACCATTATTCGGGTTCATGCCCAAAAGGGATATTCCGCGATTATTGTAGGCGACCGGGATCATCCTGAAATCGTGGGACTTGTGGGATATGCCGGCGATGCAGGGCATGTCGTCAGCACCATGGAGGATTTGCATGCGCTGCCTGCCTTCGATCAAGCCATAATAGTGGCCCAGACCACCCAGAACATTCAATTTTTCGATCAGGTTAAAGCATGGGCGGCCGAGACATTTCCCCATTACAAGACCTTTGACACAATCTGCGATTCCACGGAAAAACGTCAGGCTGAAGTGAAACAACTTGCAGAAAATGTGGATGCCGTCGTCGTTGTGGG
>DAOWNV010000058.1 GCA_030642405.1 Desulfosarcina sp. | reverse complement strand
TTTCGGCAAACAGATACTGAACTTTCGGCCCGATACACCCGATTCGTACTCCACCAAACGGTCTAACTGCGTTATCAGCGGCTGACCAGACATGATTGATGACTTCCATAAAAACGTCCGGGAGCATGGCATCTGAAATTTGATGGGAATCGTTGATGCGTACCGACAAAACGCAAAAAGTTTTTTTTACGTCGGATGCCTCCATAGTGTCAGTGATGGATCGAAGTTGAATACCTTTGGAGAATTGACAATGAAGGGGGTTGTTGCGTAGGACAAACAGTGTTCCTTCCTTGAATTGAAGTCCATAGATTCCCATGGGTGGATCGGAGTCAAGGGTGCAGCTTTCCACATGAAAGTGTGAGGATTTCGGCAAATCGAAATATTCGTTTTCAAACACGGGAATATACATTTTTGGTACAAAAACGGTACCCATGCTAAACGTATCTTTTTCCGTGGACTGTTGAAGCATCGTATAAACAAACGAAAATAGAGTCTGCCAGTCACAAAGCGTATCTTTAATCGTCGGCCTGAGAAGCAGGTCGAAAATATTGGGGGCGGATGACGATTTCAGCTCCTTGGCAAGTGTTTGGCAAAAAGTCTCTGTGTTACTCGAAGCCGTACAACTTACCGACAAATCTCCGGCAACAAAAAAGGCCGGGAGAGCGATTTGGTCGAGATCAATAGATAGAGAAGTAATTGGTTGTCGGTCGGTTTTTGTCATACTGTTTTTTTTCCGCAATGAATACGAATAACCGCGAATCGTTTAAATAATGGTTTTATATGGCATCACAATTCTTTAACCTGGTGCTTTGTCTGCAAAACTACAGCATTTGCCGGTATCTCATAAATCTTTTTTTCACCCGTGCCATCTGATTCGCATCCGGGTATTTCCCTTTCCAATGATTACATTTTTCAATGCGGCTCGAAAGGGGCGGATGGGTTGAGAACCATGATCCTTTGATGGTTGCGGTCGCCTCTTTTTTCTTTAGCATTTTTAAAACCCTGATCATTCCGGCAGGGTCATATCCTGTTCGGTAGGCAACGTCCATTGCCGATTGATCTGCCTCATATTCCATCGCTTTATCCAATCCCTTATCGAATAAAACGGTTTGCAGGTTGCCGACCATGTCACGGTATTTCCGGCCATCTTGTCCATCCATATTGATGGTCCCGATTTTGGCGGCTCCTTCAAAAAACTTTGCTCGCCTTACTGAACTCAGTGCGTGTTTGTGTGACACATGAGCGACTTCATGGGACAGCACACAGGCCAATTCCGCTTCGCTGTTCATTCCCTTGACTAATGATTTGCTTAAAAAAACAATGCCGCCGGGGCAGGAAAATGCGTTGTAAATCGGTGAGTCAACCACAACGAAATAGTAGGGGATTTCCGGGCGGGTGGAGTTTTTTGCCACCGCGTTGCCTAATGTATTGACGTATTTTTGAACTCTGTCGTTTTTTAACGGAAGGCCGTATCGCTGGAAACCCTCAAGGGCAAGCGACTCGCCAATGGTGAACTCGGATTTATAGTCCAGCCCTTCGGCACTCTGGATGATTCCAGTCAATCCTTCAATCGCCTGCCTGGCTTTTTGAATCTCCTCGTTTTTGCCTTCCGGATCAAGAACCTTGAAAATATTAAATGCAAATGCCGGAGAAGAGAGCAAAACCAGAAAGGGGCCAAGGTACTTTAAAAAACCTCTTCGGTTGGTGGCTGATCTCTTGGAAAAGGATGGGTTGTAATTTTTCATTTTATCCTCAACTGTTTGTGATTAATCGGCATACTCGCCTACTTTGCCATTTTTCAAAAAGGCCTCGATATCACTGTCCTTTACTTTTCGCGATAGTGTAGCGTCAAGGGCATTTCTGCTTTGCCGGGGCGTACCGGCTGCCTTGGCGTATTCTTCGGCTTCAGGTGACAGACCCCGGATGCTTCGGGACGAATCTGCCGCATCCGCTCTGATATCACTGCCGGAAAGTCCTCCGAGAAGGCTTCCTATGCTGTCCTCGCCTTCGTCGATTGATTCAACCTCCGGTTGCTCTTCCGAAACCTTTCCACGGTATATCCAACCCCTTTGACTCTCTTGCGTGGCAACGCGAAACCATCGTCCTTCTTTGGCGATCAGGAGAAGCACTGTCCCGCGTTCGAGTTCGGCAATGGTTGAGGAGGAGCTGGTGCTTTCACTCTTCAAATCAGCACTTTCAGAAGTTACATAAAGCGTGGTCGAGGCCATACAGACCGAAACCATAAACACTGATAATATGATCGTGCGAAAAAAAAGATATGACAGACGATGCATTTTTTTTCCTCATTGCAAAGAGTTTATATCGGATACTACTATCGTATTTTGAAAAGAGATCAGTAATAATCTCCCACCAGCGTAAAGGCCCCCCAGTATCCAGGATGGGGGTACCGCATTTTAACATGGATGGCTGCTTGTTTTAAACAATCCGCTTTATTTCGATTCATATAAGAACGATAGAATTTTTTTGTCATGATAGCCGTAGATACATCGCTGACCCTCCACAGACTTGAGATCACCATATGGGTTCCGGCGAAAAAGAAGGATCGATTCAGTCCAACCACATCATCACCCACGCTTATTTTGCCCAGACCGGTCTGGCAGGCGCTTAAAAAGACCATGTCCGCATTCATCTGCAGGCCAAAAATTTCACCTGCATCCAAATTGCCATCGGAATCCGTTTTTGTAAACATTTTACCGGTTGGTTTTGATAATTTGATGGCTGAAAGCAGTGGATTGACAGGATCGAATTCTCCATGGGATGCGATGTGAATGATGTCGAAATCAGAAATATTTTCGACGACCCAAGTCTCTTTTACCTGATCTCGTGTCAGGATCGTGATTTCAGGGAAGTTCCATTTGATGGAACCGACCTCCTGTTCTGCAAAGGGAAGGTCGAGAATCGGATCTCCCAGGTTCGGATTCCCAATGGCCAGCACCCGAGGACTCCGATAAGGTCGTTCCATGCGTCGGTTCAATGTGTATTCCAATACGGCAGCGCTGGGTACATAGAACAATGCGAACCGGTCGACTATAAACGAATTTTTGTCATACAGTGTGGCAAAAGAAAGATAATGCAGGGAACGATGAGGGCTGATGCCGATGGTGTGCACACCCGACAGATATTTTTCGACAGGTTTGAATAATATTTGATAAAGTTCTGTGGCATGCTTTTCATAAGGTTCAAGATTTTGAATGATTCGCCGGTATTCCAATATCCTTTTTTCCAGTAGACCACGATTGACCGGAATTCGAATTAACGGGATGCTCTTTTCAGCGCTGTTACCGTTTGCCTGTAAAATCCAGCAAAAGACCTCATTGTCAAGCAGATAATAAGAGAGTAGTGCAGTACCGGGTTCCATCAGACCAATCAGTATTTCCGCATCCACGGGCGGTACGGATACCATTGATGCCAGTTGTGGATTTTGTAGCTGCATGTCGATGATGGTATTTTCAAGATCGTGGCGAAGACCCGCAAGGGATTTTTCATGAACAGAACGCTCGGTTTCATCGGATGTGGCTACCAGGTGTTCGAAGGTTTCGATTTCCGATTGTAAGACCTGCTGTTTTTTGTAGAGCTTCTTATCTTTTTCGTTTTTAAAAGTGATCTTTGCGCCGCCCAGAAGATCGATAAAATTCCGTGCCCGGGAACGCTCTGCAATTTCAAATGCATGTACAGGTTGATGGTTATCCGCCAGGAGCGTTACCAGGGTTTCATAAACGGTCAGCTTGTCGGCAAGGAAATTTTCTTTCAACTGTTTGACCTTGATATCAGACCGCAGCTGTTCGATCACATCGATGGACGCGCGAAGCCTTTTTTCCGCCTCATCAAAGTTGTTGTAATAAGACATCTGAACCCTGGCCAGTCCGAACAAAGCCCGCCACTGGGTTTCCCTGATCATCATGGACTCGGACAGATTCAGAGCGGTCCCATAGGCATTTTCAGCTTGCTGAAAATCGTTTAAGGCAAAAAGCGCATCACCCATGCCCAGTATTGCTTTGGCGGCGTTGATACGATTGCCGATGGCGGTGGAAATTTCGTAGGCTCGTTTGAATAGATCCCAAGCTTTTTCTGGTTGATCCTGCTGCAGGTAGGTAAGTCCTTTGTTTCTAAAGTCATAGGCCAGGCCCCATTTCGAATCGATGGCAGTATCGATTTCGATCGCTTGATTAAAAAAATCAATCGCCTTTTGATAATCTCCTTTGTCTCGATAAACCAGCCCGATGTTGTTCAAGGTTGAGGCAATTTCATCCGTTCGAATGTTCAGAAGTTTTGCATGGGAAAGTGCGTTTTCCAGTGCTGTAAGCGACTTTTTGTAGTCTCCAAGGGTCCACCAGATCAATCCTTCGGTGTTCAACGAGATCACCTGCAACAAGGCAAAATTGTTTTTTTCGGCTCTGTCGTAACATTGTCGTTGCAACCGAAACGCTTTTTCATAGCTGCCCTGGAACCATGCATTGTTGGCCTGTTCTATGAGAATCTTGGCGTTGATCATCTGCCGTTGTGTTGTGCTTTCGTCCAACAGATTAGAGCTTTGTTCAAAATAGCTGTCTGCTTTGGTAAAATTTCCTAAGAGGCGATAACAGCGGCCTATGTTCAATTTTGATTCGGCGATTTTTTCAATATCTTCCATCAAGGAATAGATTTTCAGTGCCTTTTCGTAATTGAAAATGGCCGTGGCATACTGATTCAGGCGCAGGTCGTATACCCTGCCTATATGTAGATACTGTTCGGCCAGAAGAGCGGTAAAGTTAAGGTCCCGGCTTATCTTTACAGCGTTTTTGAACCGGCTTAGCGCTGTTTCGTGGTTGGTCGCGTTCTCAAGGACAATCCCCAGATCTACAACAGCCCTGGCCAGGTCCTCGTCCGGTTCCAAACCGGACATGATGGAAACCGCACTTTCTATTATCGGGATGGCTTTTTCGTAGTTCTGCTCTTTGGCGTACAGCAGACCGAGACGCAACAGGGCTTTTGCCTCTGCTTTGGTGCCGGGATTTGCATCTGTCATCAGTCCGGCCAGATCGGATGCAAAAAAGAGCGCGGCCTCCATGTCGCCGGAGCGATAGGCGCTCTCACGGGCATAGTTCAGCAAGTCGGGTAAATAGCGGTCAAATTTGGAAACCTCGTTGGCAACAGCGATGGCATTTTCAAAGTTGATCTTGGCGGCAGCATACTTTTTTAGATTAAAATCGGATCTGCCGGCTTTGACGTAGTGGACAAAATTCTTTTTTGCGAACCTACCGGCATTTTTCTCAGACATTCCACGATACCCCAGGTAGAGGAACGGGCTTGTTGTCTTTGTGTCTCCTTCAACGGGTGATCCATTTATGTTAACTTCTGATTTGAAATTATTTTTTGAAGAAATGAGTGCATCAAACCCTGACAATCGAACATAGGAGGTAAAGAATTCCGGCAGCAGGGAGGGCTGCAAGGCAAAGCTTTCCATAAAAATTGTAGAAGGGCATCCGTAAATGGAAAATAGATGGCCGGTGAGATACAACGGGTTTAAATGGCCGCCTTTTACAATAGCCAAGGAGAGATTTGAGGTTTCGGACAACAGCCTGTCCAAACGGATCTGAGCTCCTGAATCAAGGGAAACGGTCAAGGTATTCCCGGCTCTATTTCCAGGTTTTGTCGGAACACTTGTGGTCGCTACCGGCCCGTTTGTTAAGACCAGGGTATTTACACCATGAAGGACGCGGTAGAGATCGTCGCCGTTCATCTTTTCATCAAACCGTTTGTTTTGGAGCGCATAACCTTTAAGGGTCGCTTCCGGAAACGATAGTTCAGGAATTACGGCCAGTTTTCGTTTGAACGGTTTCCGATTGTTGATGGATCGTTCCAGGTGCTTGGCGCTCAATGCGTATGGGTAAACAGATCCGAAGTTTAAAGCTCCCGGTCTTTCAAAAGCTATATACGGTGTCACCCAATCAATTGTTTCATCAATTTTCTTTTTCAGTTCCTCTTTGTTTATTGCTGCAAGGGCGGTGGTTTCCTCTTTGGTGATAAAAAAAGCCAAATAATGGTGGTCTATTTCGCCAAAACGAAAAATTCTTACCACGGCATCATCGTCAGTCAGCACCTCGGATAGGTCCATGACATCAAAGGGTTCAGCTGTCATTAAAGTGATAAAATCCGGTGTGCTGTTGAGCGGCCGGGCATCAATCGCTTTGGTTGCAAGGTTTTGGTATCGGCGGACAAGGGTCTGGTAGGTTCGAAACCGTTCGACCGACAGCCCTATGTTTTTTTCATTATTGTTCGCTTCATAGGAGAGTTGGATCCGAATTTTTGCCAGTTCATCGGCCGCTTGTTCAATTTTTTCGGAGAGCGAAGCCAGAAACATCGCAAGATCCCGGGTGTTTTTGTCTGATATGTTTCGATACGGTTCCGGCAGATAGTAGTTGTCCGGCCCCAGTTGTCGGGCAAGCAGTGATTTCTCATTTTCAAGACGTTGCTCGACAAACTGCCGATGGTCGGCATCAGCAGCTGCAACTTCATTTGCCAAGGCCTGGATGCTTTCCAACCTTGGATAAAGACTTGAAAAAAAAGCTTTCTCTTCAAAACTTTCCGGCCGAGCGAAGAGGGCGGTTCGGTTGAATCGTTCCAACTCGGATAGTTTTTCAGCCAGGTGTAATGCCGCTTCGACTTGCTTCTCTTTGAATTTCGCATAGACGAGCGGTCCTAATCGCTCTACGATTTCCAAAGGGGCGCAGCCGGTACGAGAAAGAGGAATAGATTCCAGTACCTTCAGTGCCTGTTCATATTTTTGCAAACCTGCAAGCGCCCGCCATTGCAAGTCCGGGAAAACTCCGGTTTCGGATGTTTTCAGGGCTTTTTGGTCGTTCAACTTTGCTGTGGGTTCTTCACCCAGTTTTCTGCCGGCTGCAGCCATGTTGAGGTAAAGACGGGTTGCCGTTTCCAGATCATGCCTTTGGTACCCGTAGCCTTTTTGTTCAAACAAAAAAATTCCCCGGGTGAAGTGAGCGACTGCCCTTTGTTGAAGAAATATTTTTTGAAATGTTCGTTCCACCGAAGGGGAAGATCCGTCAATTTGATCTGCAGCTTGAAAATAGAAAACACCTAGCTGATTGTGAACCTGCATCGGCAGCTTCAATCCAATGATTTCCAATTTCTTGGAAAGAAGACCCATCGTCTGCTTATCAAGTGACACCAGCGATTCCATTTGCGATAAAGATAATCCGGCACCGTCGGGCAAAGCCATTAATTTTTGGCCCGTAGAGGCCATGTTGGTGAGGTTTATGGCGGCACTGACCGGGTTTTCCATTTTCAGACAAAGCTGGGTGGAAAAGGCGAAATATTCGAAGGCTTTTTTTATATTTCCGGTTCCGTTTTCTAACAATCCCGCTCTGTGAAATAACAAAGAGGCACCGTACAGATCCTTTTCCTTCACCGAATCGGGGGAGGGATACGCCTGAAGCTGTTTTTCCAGTTCTATTCTTGACAGAACCGGATTCCCCAGTTCCAGCGCAATTCGGGAGATAAAGGTCTCTGCAAGGCGTTTTTCCTGGGCCTTGGAAAACCCTCTGGCCGCTTGTGTAGTTGCTGTTTCATCCAGAGAAGTCGCGATAGAAATCTCCACAAGCCCTTTTTTCTCTTTTTTTGATTTTTCCGGTACACCGTACCGATCGAGTAAAAAGAGGACTTCGTTGAAATCATCCGACGCTTTTTTAAGCAATAGGACGCGCTGTTCGCCGGTAACGCTGTTGGCCAGCTGATAGGTGGTGTAAGCTACCGATCTACGGTTTCGCGCGAGATTTTGAACGTTTTCATTTTTCTCATTGATCAAATACACCTGTTTAAAGGTTTCTGCGGCCTTTTTCCAATCGGCGTTTTCCTGGTAGGCTAAAGCAAGGCGATCCAACGTCTCCGCTTTAATTTCAATGAGGCGTTCCGGAAAATCAAGAGCACTGAGAATTTGACGGGTAAGGCCGGCGAGAGTCGGTTCGGCATGTTTCACACGAAGCCCCCCCGGAATATCCTCAATGGCTGAATTATACGAATTTGCCAGCTCGGCGGCCTGTTTGTTGATCGATTTCTGGTCACCCATGAGCCGCAGCATGCCTTGTTTGTAGGTCAGCCATTGTTCGGACGGAGGTGGAAAGGCCTTGGCCGAAAGACTTGCAACTATAAGGTTTTGTGCCGATTGTTTTTCTGCAATCCTCTCTGCCGGTTTTCCGATGGCTTTCAGATTTATTGCCGGGTCGAGTATCCTATCTTTCAGATATCGGTTCAATCGATCAAAGGCTATTGAGGGCGCCAGGGGGTCGACCAGGACGTCGATACGATCGATCGCTTTTTGAAAGCCGGTAATGGCACTGGTGATGTCATTGTTTTGAAACGCGCTTTCACCCAATCGTTTATAAAAAAGAATTTCCGTGTTTGGATCTGAAAACTCCACCTTCCGTTGATCTCTTTTGGTATAAAAATCAAATGCCTTACCATATTGTCCCAGCAGGTAATAGACATTACCCAGGTTGAGTTCCAGATTGGAGGCATTTTCAAAATTTTTATCCGGATCATTCAAAAAAAAGGCCTTCTGATAGGCGATCAACGCATGTTCCAATTGCCCCGATTCACCGTAAACGGTTTCAAGGACTTCATAGACATACCCGAGGGTCTGATAAAAATATTCGATATTACCGTTTAACCGGATCGCTCTTTCTATCCGTTTTTGGGCTTTTTTTGTTGACCCTTCGTCGTTGCGATAGGTGAGACAAAGTCCGGTGCAATATAACCAGACAGGGTCTGTGTGTTGCGCCTTCAATTTGGCTTCGTATACTGCAAACACCTTATCCATATCACCGGAGGCCGCCGCACACCGGATGTATCCACGGTGTGCCTCTGTGATCCGGTCATCATAATCCATCAGCTCCTTATACAGGCTGCGGGCCGATGGTATTTCTCCCAGACGGAACAGGAAGTCACCGGCTGAAATTTTCTTACGGATATATCCCTCACGGGCCAGTTGATAAATCCTGTCTGTGGAATCTCGAAGGCCGATTTCATGCTCATAAAGGTCGATAGCTTTTCGAAATTCCTCTTCTTGAAATAGAATTTCAGCAAGGGATAAGCGGGCGGCTGCGGTTTGTGTGGTCAACACAGGGTATGTGTCCAAAACGTTCTCATACGCTGTTTTTGCCTGGCTCCATTCATCATTTTTGTAATAGAGATCACCTATTCGGTTGAGTGCACCCATGGCAACTTCAGGGGCCTTATACTGATTTTGCATGGCAACCAGGCTCAGTTTACGGATTTTCTCATCACGGTTCTCATAGGCAAAATGAGTCAGGATGTGATCGACAATTCCGTCTACAGCCTTGTCAACCCATTTGCGTTCTTTTGGATAGTCAACGATGATTTTGCGCAATGTATCGATTGTTCGGTTGCCGGCAGTAGTTTTTTCATAAATTGTCGCCTGAAGAAACAGGGCCTGAGCCTTTTGTGAATCATCAGCAGAGGTGTCCGTTAGAACCAATTTTAGCCTGGAAACGGCATCAGTCATTTTTGAAAGACCTGGATCTAACTGCACAATCATTGCAGCACTTTCAATCCTGGCTTCTGCCGGAATGGGGCCATTGTATTCTTGAGCGATTTGATCCAGACGTCTAATTTTTTTTTCAAGCAGGGAATTTTTTTCAGACGACCCTGTCAGGGTTTCTATGGATAACTGAAATTCGATGCCGAGCTGACGAATTTCAGAGAATATGGCTTCCGGCAATACGTTTTGCTCTTTACTTTGAAGGTGTAGATAAAGGTTCAGGGCGGTTGTCAGCAGGCCCAGTTCTTGAAGTGTTCGGGCCGCGCGGTATTCGGCCTTGGCGCCTGTGACTGTATCTTCTGGAAATTTTTCGCTAACCCGGATAAATGCAAGCAGGGTTTGGTACGGATCATAAGGAATCCGTTTTGCGATGGTTTCAGCGATGCGGTATTGTTGACGGGAGGTTTCTGCGATTCCGATCGTTCCTGCTTCCGGAAGGGTCCAGCAGTTGCTGACCCCGCCCCGGCTGGAAAGAAAATAGAGCCGTTTGGCTCCGGTATAAGGCTTGAATGAAAATTGGTTCAGCGGTGTGACCGGATAAGAAATGCCATTTACATCATCGGTTTGAATTCTGTATATGACCGATCGATCTTCCGTGCTCAGGTGGCCGTCATGGTTGGTGTCGGATCCTATTCTTGAGAAATAGAGGGTTTTGCTGTCTTCATACCACTGGGGAAACATGTCAATGGATGGACCTGCGGTAATCTGGAGAACCGAACCTTCTTGTCTGTTTAAGATATAAATATCACCGGAAGCCTCCTTGCGGGTGGAAACAAAAGCAATCTTGCTGTTATCAGGAGATATCGTGCAGAACATGGCATCTCCATTTGTATCTACTACAGTCGGCCGGCTTCCGTCTTTTTTCAAGTCGAGAAAAACCAGGCGTTTGGGGTTGTTCCCTGTCGCTTGATGAAAATATAAGAATCGGTTGTCGGCTGAAAAGCTGGGGCCGCCGTCTTCGGTTTCACGGCCGGTTAACCGTACCGGTTTGGTTTTGTCATTTTGTCGATCGATGATGTAAATATCGCCTTTTACGTCATAATCCGTGTCAACGTAGGCGATGAACCGACCGGTTTTTGAAATCGCAGGTGAGGATTTGATGGATGGGCCGTCAATCATTTTCTCAGGATAGTTTACAACACCGGGATCGGCAGACGCCAGCCACAAGGTGGTGGGCTTTTCTTCACCGCTGACATAGACAATGATCTGCCCGTCAGCGGAAACGGCCATATCCATGACGGCATCCGTACGGGAGGTGATCTGGGTGGGCCGGTACACCCGGTTTTCAGCCGACCTTATTTCTTTTTCCATCACCGCCCAGGAAGGTGAAAAGAAAAGATGCAGCAAAAAAATGGGAAAAATAACGCTCCACCATCGGGATCTGCATAAATATTTTTCTGTTTTCATGGCGGTTCCTATTTTGTCACCCAGTTTCCCGTTTCATCTTGAACTTTGTCTCCGGCAAGGGCCTCGTCCGCATTGATTTTTGCAAATATTCTTCTCACTTCAGGCAGATCGACCTCATCCAGGTTTTCGTTCATATAAATCACCTGCATCATAATTTTCTTTCGAGATTCGTTGATTTTGGAAATGACATAGGTGAACTCTTGGGTCGTGTATCTGTCTGCAAAACTACTCAATTGTTCCGGTACATCGGTACGGTCGATGGGAAACGGCTCAATCAATCCCTGATTGTTTTCACCAGCCCATCCAAGACGCTTAAACCGATCCAGATCATCTTCGTGAAAATCGATGGTCTGCATTGCGCCGATGGTGTCTTTGTATTCACGGCTGTGTTCCGGCGGTCGGGCAATTTTCCCGCTGGTATCCACAGCGCGAACCGAGGCGGACAAAAGCATCTGTGCATCAAGGGAGTTGTAAGAGCCCAGCACCTGGTTTTCCAAAGCAGTCCGTTCACTGAGCACTTCCACCTTCACATCTGCCAAGGTGCAAGAAAAAAATAGGGTTGCGGTGATAAACAAGAAAAAATATTTCATGGGAGTACCCTTGGTTTAGAATCCGGTGGTTTAGAATCCGGTCTCAATCCTTATTCAAAAAAAACCGAGTTTTGTCTCTTATCAACAATAATCTTGCGTGCTGAAAGTTTCTGTAAAATGGCGATAATCGGTGTTATATCGGCAAAGTTTTCTTCAAACCGTTTCAACCCTGGAACCTGTGCAATGTTCAAACGC
>DAOWNV010000349.1 GCA_030642405.1 Desulfosarcina sp. | reverse complement strand
ATTTTCACCATCTACATCTGATACATCTGATAATTTTACTTGGTTAATGCACGTTGCATGGTATCGGGATGTTTGAACAAGGAGGCGTTGAACATGGGTAGTCAAAGCAACAAATCGATGTGGATCTTTGTTGTGGTTTTAGCGGTATGTCTTCAGGTTGTATTTGTCTTTGCAGACTGCAAACAGACCGCCACGGGAACGGCCATTGATTTCTCCAAGGCTTATTTTATGCTGAACGCCGATATGGAAAAGTATGTGTGCAGTGATCTGGTCGGTGAAGACAATGATTCGGCGGTAACCGCCTTCCTTGAAGCCGTTGACAGCGAGGCGCGTGAAATGGGATTCGGCAAGGGCATGTTCAGAAAAATGATTTATCATGTAAAAACCGATACATTAACCCAGGATACCGAATCTGCCACCATCCATATTCATGGTGTGAACCGCACCTGTATCCATCCTGTTTTCACCTTCGTAGCTAAACTGTTTCAACTGGGCCAAATTAGTGAGTTTGAGGAGACGTTAGATATAGTTAAAGAAGATGGCCAATGGAAAGTCTGCGGAACACCATTTGGCATGTCTTTGGACAGTTGAACGATCGACCGTTCAAAGAATACATACGGGCCCCTGCCGATGGGCGCTGTTTATCAAAAAATTCGAGAAGTCGCACGAAAAATTGCAGACCGTTACCCGAATCCTGAGTTTTACAGCACTCATCGACTAGAAACAAAAACCTCCCTGGATTATTACCAATCTGATGAATTAATCAATCGACTTCGGAAAGAGGTGGCTGACTATTTGGGTGATAATGCCGGCCACGGCTTGGGCCACGCGGAAAAAGTGGCCATCGACGCGGGAACGCTTGTAATTATCGAAAACCAGTTGGCCGGAAAGTCAAAAAAGCATATCCACCGCGGTCTGCTTCTTGCCCAATGCGCCGGCTTACTTCATGACATCCGCCGGAAAGAGAAAGCTCACGCCCAAAAAGGAGCGGAAACCGCACGGGATCTTCTTCAATCCTACCCATTGGCATCGAAAGAGGTCAATACTATATGTCTGGCAATCGGCAACCATGAGGCCTTCTCCCGTCTGAAGCATTTGCCGGACAACCAATCCCGCATCATTTCCGATTGCCTTTACGATGCAGACAAATTCAGATGGGGTCCTGATAACTTTACCCATACCGTTTGGGACATGGTGAGCAATATAGACCCGCCTCTGGATGTATTTATGCGTCACTACCCCAGGGGTATGGCCGTGTTGAAAAAAATTCGAGGTACTTTCCGTTCGCAAACCGGTCAAAAGTTCGGCCCGCAGTTCATTGACCTGGGTATCAGTATCGGTGAAGAACTGTACCTGGTAATCATGGACGAATTCGTAAAATAAAGAAGCCGCCAATCCGGCAGTCCCGTAGTTTTAGCTTTCCATTTCATAAAAAAGCCAATCCTGTTTGACCGCCGCCTAACAGCAACGCGGTCAGACATAACAGCCTCATGGAACCACCACCCAAGCAGCCGGATACGTCAACCAAGTGTAAACACTCACAATGGTCGGCATTTTTTTTGATTACTTCTGGATGTTTATTCTGTTCTATGTTAGTTTGTTTAAGTTTCTTCGTTTCCTGATTAGAGGTGTTATGAAAAACAACAAAATTCTTGTCATCGCTACCCGTAACAAGGGAAAAACAAAAGAAATCAGAGAGTTGCTCCAAGGTTTTCCCATTACAATCAAAAACCTGGATGACTTCGGACCCATTCCGGAAGTTGTGGAAGATGGCGATACATTTGACGAAAACGCCTATAAAAAAGCGAGCTTTACAGCCAGAATATTAGGTCATCCGGCACTTTCTGATGACTCCGGCCTTGTGGTGGAAGCGCTGAATGGAGCGCCGGGTGTTCACAGTGCCCGGTATGCCGGGTCCGATGCGACCGATGAGCAATGTTATAAAAAATTGCTGTCAGCTCTTGAAAATCAAACTAACCGTTCGGCGGCATTCGAATGCGTTATTTCCCTGGCGGTGCCTACGGGACCGGCACTTACCTATGAAGGCCATTGCGAAGGCACCATTGCTCGATCACCAGCAGGCGACAACGGGTTTGGTTATGACCCGGTTTTTTATTTTCCTCCGTTAAAAAAAACCTTTGCACAACTGACCATGGCTGAAAAAAGCAAAGTGAGTCATCGGGGTAAAGCCCTGTTGGAGCTCAGCGACGAGTTTGACAAAATATTGAAATGGATAGACCAGCACACGCCAGAACCAGAGATCCTTGGCTGTCAAAGCTCACAGCGTGGATCGTAAATCCTTTGAAAAGAGGTGAATTGGATGTTGAAAAAAAATGAAGGTGTTGACATTGTTAAAGAACTGGGCGGAATAACAAACGTCGAACAGGCCAAGGCCCTGTTTGAAAAACGACTGGATGCAAAACATCTATCGCGCATAAGAACGCTGAACCATCCTAAGATTCTGATAAAAATCGCCAATGCCATTTCCATGTGCAATCCGGACCGCATCTT
>DAOWNV010000328.1 GCA_030642405.1 Desulfosarcina sp. | reverse complement strand
TCCTCACCGTTAACGGTAAGGATGAAGTTTTGCAGATACAAAAACCGGTGTCCGGCAGAAGCGGCGCTCGTTTCTCCGGTTCTTCATCACGCACAGTGGCGCCGGGATCCACCGGCAAAATCCGCGCCCAACGAATCTCCCTTAGACGATCCTATATCGAACAAGCCATGACGAATATGGCGAAACTGATGACCCAAGTACAAATCCGGCCGCACATGGAAGAGGGCGTGGCTGCCGGGCTTTCTTTATCCAGTATCAAGCCCAATTCCATTTTTCGTCGAATGGGCCTTCGAAACGGTGACATTATCACCGGTGTAGACGGCAGGGATATATCGTCGGTAAACGATGCCCTGGGGCTGGTTGAAAACCTTCAAAATGCAACCAGCGTCTCCGTACAATTAAAACGTAGGGGAAGAGAAAAAAATATTGAATACAGTATTAGATAATCGGTCATGAACCTTTGATGGTTCGTAACCGCAAGAAACGGAAAGAAGATATGGCCACCGAGGAACCGACAACAGCACAATTGAAACGCATGGCATGTACATTTATCGCTATGCTTCTTGCTTTACCCTGCCACTGGTGCCTTTTCTCAGGAACAGACAACCATAAATAAGGCTGAGCAAAACGGATCCAGGCGTTTCGTTTCCATCGATTTCAACGGTGTTGACATCAGTGTCTTCATCAAATTTATCAGCGAATTGACCAAAACAAACTTTGTCGTCGACCAGCGGGTCAAGGGAAAAGTGACGATCATCTCTCCTTCCAAAATATCCGTTGAGGAAGCATATAAAGTGTTTGAATCAGTTTTAGATGTCCACGGGTTTGCCACGGTGAAAACGGGAAAAGTGACGAAGATTGTCCCCTCTCCGGACGCTCGTACAAAAAGTATCGAAACCAGGACGAAAGCCAAAGGAGATCCGGACAACGACCAAGTGGTCACGCAATTGATGCCCCTTCGCTTTGCCGACCCGGACGAAGTCAAACGACTTTTCACTCCCATGGTCTCCAAAAAAAGCGTCATACTCTCCTACGCACCCACCAACACATTGATCATTACAGATAACTATTCAAATATCGCGCGTTTAATGAACATGTTAAAAAGTATCGACGTCCCGGGCGTGGGGCGTGAAATCACCGTTTTCCCGATCCAAAACGCCGATGCCACAAAGTTGGTTTCCCTTCTTGACACGGTGTTGAAGACATCTAAAGCAACGAGCAAAAAAATATCGCCAAGAACCAGTCGCGGGGCAACCTTTGTAGCCGATGAACGGACCAACAGTGTCATCGTTGTGGCCAGCGAAGATGATACAAACCGAATCCGAAGCCTGATCCAAACCCTGGATCTGGAAACTCCGAAAGGCAAGGAGAAAATTCATGTTTATTACCTGGACTATGCGGTTGCCGAAGAGATTGTCGCTGTTCTAAAAGATCTCCCCAAGGAAGAAAAAAAGGGTGCGAAAGGTGCCAAAAATGCACCGGTGGTTTCAGACAATGTGAGCATTACGGCCGATAAGGCGACCAACAGTTTGATTATCACCGCAGATCGCGATGACTACTCCACACTCTTGGAAATCATCCGACAAATCGATATTCCCCGGGCTATGGTCTATATCGAAGCCTTGATCATGGAGGTCAATGCCCAAAAAAGTTTCGACATGGGCACAGAATGGGTTGTTGGTGACACCGTGACGTTAAACAACGACAGGCAAGGAATCGTCGGGGGAGGGTTTCGGTCGGGAGATTCGAAAACCTCCTATACGCCGGACTCTGACGGAAACCTGATCCCAATCTTGCCGGCCGGTTTTGCCATGGGGGTTTTCGGCGAAGCGGTGAATATTGCAGGGGTCTCCTTTCCCAGTATCTCAGCTGTCGTGAATGCTTATAAGGAAGATAAGGATGTTAACATCCTTTCAACACCTCAGCTGCTCACGACAGACAATCAGGAGGCCACCATTACCGTAGGAAAAAACATACCTTTTCAAACCACGACATCAACCACCAATAACGACACGTATAACTCTTTTGAATACCGGGATGTTGGAAAAACTTTGAAAATAACGCCCCAGATAAACAAAGACCGAATGGTTCGGTTGACTCTTTCTCTGGAAGTGTCAGCACTGGAAAGCACCACGGACTTCAGACCCACGACCCTCAAACGTACCGTGCAAACCACGGTAATGGTGAAAGACAAGAGTACGGTGGTCATCGGCGGCCTGATCGACGACAATTTTTCTCAAACTGAATACAAGATTCCCTGTTTAGGAGACATACCTGGACTGGGATGGCTCTTTAAAACACGGTTAAAAGGCAATGAAAAATCCAATCTATTTATCTTCATTACCCCTCGAGTTATCCAAAACCCTGAAGAAGCAAAAACTATTTTGAGTTCAAAAAAGAATAATATGGACGAGATGCGGGAAATGCAGATCAAATTGTACCAGGGTGGAGATGAGACGACATTGGATCCGTCACGTTCATCTGCTCCAGCTGACCTTGACCCTTCAGGAGCAGCTGAAATCGTTTCCGACAAATATTTAGAAGAAAACTATGAGGACGTCATGAGCATCTCAATTGACGCTTTTGAATCCTCCACCGTTGAACCAACCGGAAGTTATTTTCTTCAGGTCCAGTCATTCTCCGACGAAATAACGGCTATCGAGTCGGTTGATCAACTGAAAAAAATGGGGCATCAAGCTTACATTGCCGAAACAGAGGTCGACGGAAAAATATGGTACCGCATTCAAATTGGAGATTTTCCCGACAGATCGATGGCAAAATCGGTTCAGGACACATTGTCCGAACAGGGCATGATCGAAACACTCATTATTCATAAAAAACAATGAACAGATCGTTTGAAGAGATCATCAAAAGCAAATTCGGTGTATCCGACGAGGACTATTCG
>DAOWNV010000072.1 GCA_030642405.1 Desulfosarcina sp. | reverse complement strand
ATTCAGAAAAGACCACCAGAGATAGAGGGGAGGAACAAAATGGCATTTATTTCTTCAGGATACAATCCCGACAAGCCGATGGAAAACCGTATCACCGACATCGGTCCGCAAAAATACGATCTATTTTACCCGCCGGTCATCGCTAAGAACAAGGGTAAATGGCTTTATCACGAAATCATCAAACCCGGCGTGCTGGTCCACGTGGCCGAAAGCGGCGACGAGTGCTACACCGTGCGTGTGGGCGGCGCCCGCCTTATGAGTGTGACCCTCATCCGCGAGATCTGTGAAATTGCCGACAAGCACTGCGACGGACACCTGCGCTTCACTACCCGCAACAATATCGAATTCATGGTAGACGGCAAAGCTAAGGTCGAGCCCCTGGTTCAGGACCTGGAAAGCCGCAAATTCGACGGCGGTAGCTTCAAATTCCCTATTGGCGGCACCGGTGCCGGCGTCACCAATATCATTCACACCCAGGGATGGATCCACTGCCACACCCCGGCCACCGATGCATCCGGTCCGGTCAAGGCCACCATGGACGTGCTCTTCGACGAATTCAAAGATCACCGCCTGCCGGCCCAACTGCGTGTTTCCCTGGCCTGCTGCCTGAACATGTGCGGCGCCGTACACTGCTCCGATATCGCCATTCTGGGCTACCATAGAAAACCGCCGATCATCGATAACGAATATCTTGACAAGATGTGCGAAATTCCGCTGGCCATCGCGGCCTGCCCCACCGCTGCCATCAAACCGACTAAGGTCAAAGTGGGCGATACTGAAGTCAAATCCGTGGCCATTAAAAACGAGCGCTGTATGTTCTGCGGCAACTGTTACACCATGTGTCCCTCCTTGCCGCTGGCAGACAAGGAAGGCGACGGTATCGTTCTAATGGTGGGCGGCAAGGTCTCCAACCGCATCAGCACCCCCAAGTTCTCCAAGGTTGTCGTGGCATTCATTCCCAACGAACCACCGCGCTGGGAGACTACCACCTCCTGCATCAAAAAGATCGTTGATACTTACTCCGCCGGCGCCAACAAGTATGAGCGTCTGGGCGACTGGGCCGAGAGAATCGGCTGGGAGCGATTCTTTGAAAAATGCGAGCTTGAATTCACCCATCATCTCATAGATGACTTCCGTGATCCCGCCTACTACACCTGGCGGCAGACCACGCAGTTCAAGTTCTAGACCGCTCCATATGAACTAATAGTGCAGGGGGGCCGCGTGTTCCCCTGCCCTTTTTAGAAAAGAGGTTACCATGGAATACGAAGAGGCAAAAGAGCTGATCGTTACCAGTCTGACCAAAAAGCTGAAGACCAAATCCAAGTTCTATTTCAATGATCTGGCCAAAATTTTGGGTATGAAACCCCGCCCGGCAAAAAAAATCATAAACCAACTGATTCTGGATCAAGTCCTGGAGTACTGGTCTTCGGGAAGCACCTCCATGTACGGCCTGCCCGGCACCGGTAAACAAGCGGCTGCTGAACACGAAGACAAATAAAGGTTTGCGACGGCAGGCCAAACCATTGGTTAACCGCCGCCTTTTCACAGCTTTTGAAACAGGCTCCTTCCAACCAACACACCTTGACGATACCGGGCATTGTTGTTGCCGCCCTTCGCGGAGGTTCGGGGAAGACTATTTTTTCCGTGGGCATCATCGCTGCGTTGAGGAGCCTGGGTCAATCCGTCGTTCCCTTTAAAAAAGGTCCGGATTATATCGATGCCGGCTGGCTGGCTATGGCGGCCGGCCGGCCGTGCTACAATCTGGATACCTTTCTCATTGAGCGGGACATCATTCTCCATTCCTATCACACCCACACCCGAAACACCGACTTCACCATTATCGAAGGCAACCGAGGCCTTTACGATTGTATAGATACGAAAGGGGAGACCAGCACCGCTGAACTGGCCAAGTTGTTGGGGTTGCCGGTCATTTTGTGCTTAGACGCCACCAAAACCACCCGTACAATGGCTGCTATTGTGCAAGGTCTCACCGCTTTCGACCCGGATGTGCGTATAGGAGGTGTGGTTCTCAACCGGGTAGCCGGAAAACGACATCAATCGATTCTTACTCGCAGTATCGAAGAATATACTGGAATCCCCGTAATAGGTGCAGTCCCCAAACTAAAAGAACAGCGGTTTCCTGAGCGGCATATGGGGCTTGTACCCACCCCCGAGCATAGCTGGGCCAAATCAGCCGTAGACGCTATTAGATCTGTTGCCGAAAAATATCTCGATATAAAGCGGATTCAGCGACTGGCAAAGAGCGCTGCCCCCACTCAAGTAAGTGAAAAACCGATAGAGCCAAAGAGCGAAACCGCAATCCTTTCCGAACCACCCCACATAGGCATCTTAAAAGACGCCGCCTTTCAATTTTACTATCCGGAAAACCTTGAAGCGTTGGAATCAGCCGGAGCAAAACTGGTTTATGTCAGTCCTTTAACGGATCCGCATTTACCCCCAGTTGACGGTTTGTATATCGGGGGCGGATTTCCGGAAACCAATGCCCGAGAGCTGGAAGCCAATGAATCCTTTCGAAAAGAAGTAAAAGCACTTGCCGATCACGATTTGCCTATTTACGCCGAATGCGGAGGCCTTATGTACCTGGGAGAAAGCTTACACCTGGAAGATGGTCAATTTGAAATGACCGGTGTTCTTCCGGCTGTCTTCGGCTTCTCCAAGCGTCCCAAGGGTCATGGCTACACCATCATACAGGTGGAAAAGGAAAATCCGTATTTTCCCGAAGGGACGGAATTTCTGGGTCACGAGTTTCACTATTCCAGTGTCATTGAATGGAAAGGCCTTGAAGAGAACCTCACTTTCACGATGAAAAGAGGCACCGGCTTTTTTAAGGGCAAGGATGGTGTTTGCGTCAAAAACGTTCTGGCAACCTACACCCATATTCATGCCTTAGGCACACCTTCATGGGCTCCTGCATTAGTAAGAGCTGCCTTGGATTTTCGCAAAAAAAGAAATAGCGTCCATTGATTTTCGACTTTTTTTTAAAAAAGACACAACCGAAATCGGGCAATGGCTCAATTGTGTTATCGGTATATCCGAAATGAAAGCGGGCAATATCGCTCCTTGCGACATCGCCCCGCTCAAGAGTCAAAGAATTCTACCGTAAAGCTATTTTTTTTTCGGATGACACTTGGTACAAGACTGCGGTGCCGCCTTGGTCTTGTTCTTTTTGTTATAATCTTTGTGGCATGAGATACAATTGACGTGAATCGCCTCGGCGTGATACTCCATTTTCTTAGCGCTGATTTCCTTTTTTGAAGCTTTGTTCGCCTTCATCTCTTTTTTCAGCTTACCGGGCATCTGGCCGGGTATTTTATGGCAAGTGATGCAGTTTTGGACATCATCCCCTATCTTCAGGTCATTCAACGGTTGGCCCTTGTCATCGTGATGGCACTCTCCACAACCAATCTTGTACTCTTCGTTGTGTTTCTTATGCGTAAAATCGACGATGGCTTTTTTGTGTTTTTCGTAGGCCTTGTTATCCATCGTGATGACATCTTTGACGTCAGTTGCAGCGTTGATGGAAACAGCTGTGAACATAAGTGCAACACCCACGGCTGCAAAAATGATTAACCCTCTTTTACCCATGACCTCTGCTCTCCTATTCCATAATTAATTAAGCACCAAAAGAACTTTTTTAGCTGTAGTTCCTGATGCCGAAAAGCTCTATCAAGCCTTTTCTCCTCTGTCAACAAGGTAAAACAAACAATTTCGGTCAGCTCGAACGTCTTTGTATTGCCAAATAATTATTAAACAATCGGGGATTGATTCGAGAATAGGCGTCGAAATCGGCCATTATTTCCAAGCCTGGAATCAGGGCTTTTACTACTGGAATTTTAAGGTCTTTCCTCGTAATATCTACGTAGATGGGTGAATGTCCGTTGGCCAGAAGCGTTTCTTCCATTATCAGAAGATCCTGCTCAGGTATCCCTGTGGAAAAATCCGGTAGAGTTTCAAATTCCAACCAGGGCAGATCCGGGGGCGCTGGAAGCGATGGTGGTCCTGCAGGGTATGGATACGGGACTTCAGTTAACGCCGACAATACTGCCCGTTTTCCGTTAAGGTTAACCCCCCCCCCTTTTACCACAACACCATCTCGGTGAGTAACAAAACAAGTGCAGCAGGGAATACCAAAGGCTGGACTGGTATCTTGAAAAAAAACATGAATGCCACGCGCTCTATAATCCTCGAACAGGGCGTTCATCTGTTCGTCTTTAGCGTGAACACGAAAGCAACGGGAAGGGTGGTACGGATTGACCGCTTCGCTGTCTCTTTCGAGAAGTTCGTAAAGGGCACTGAGCCGAGCCTCGACCACACGGTTCCCCGATGCAAGTCCGGTGGATCCCAATCCGGAAAACAGAGATCGCTCATCCAGATTGCAAAAAAGAAAAACACATTGCACCGGCACCCAGATCGGTGTCAAACCATGAGGAGTCAGGCGTTCCCCTTCCATCCAGTATAGCGGCTCGTCATGATAGGGCACCTCAAGAGACAGGTCGTTGGGATCAAGCAAAGGGATACCCTCTGCCGATAATTCCAACAATGAGCCACGAATCAGAGGGTGTTGTCGAAGTGTTCCCACAACACCTGTTTCATCCACGCCGGCAAAAGAGGAGCAGCGCTCGACGACCTCCATGAGACAGGAAACCCGGGCGGCTTCCAGTGAAAGCCCACGCCCGTACGAAGTCTGAACACTGGATAAAGTATACTTTAATCGACCGATGTTTACATGGTGGAAAAAACGCCATTTGCGCAGCAGGGCTATTGGGCTCAACGAGGATTGATGGCGCATTTCCGGGCCCTGGAAAATATCCAGATGTCTGAGTTGTTCTTCCGCTTTTGCAATGGTCTCCGTCAAAAAAGGCCGCGGTTCGCCAACACCTTTCAGTTCAGGCAATAACCGTTCGACAACCTGTTTTAAATGAGCCTCTTCCGGCAGTGGTTCTTCATCGTTGGTTACTTCCTCTACAGGAAAAGAAAGGCCCGTTTCTTTTGGCGACGGCAAAAGACGGTGACGAAAAAGATTAGCGTTAAAATAGTCAGCCCAGGAACGGTGAAGTACCTGATCAGGTTCTAATTCGGACCGCAGATAAATCAGCGGAGAATGGCCGGCCAACTCATTAAGAGACCTATGGGGGAACCTCTTTTTTAAGGTGGAAAGGTGATCATATGTCGTAACCGCTTCCAGCAACAATGCCCGGATGGTACAATCCGTTTCTTGAACACCATCCAGAAGGTTGGCCAGCTCGTCAAGGGTCAGTTTTCCTATATCGCCCAGAAGGTAGTTATGCATCAAACTGTCATTGGGGCATTGGCGCAAATAGGAAAAACCCTCTTCGAGCGTGGGATGCGGGTCGGGAACCGCGGCAAAGAAACCGGTGCTGTCCGCCGTATTTTGAAGGTTCAGCCGATAATGAATTGGTTTTTCGGTAAAGGACATCAGGCACTGTCACCATCAGGTTCGGTTTCGGGCTCTGGAATGTCCTTTTTACGCCCGAATATCCTGGCACCGACAATACTGATTTCATAAAGCAGCATCAACGGAAGAGCCATCATGACCTGGGTGACAACATCAGGCGGCGTTAGAATTGCTGCACCCACGAAGAACAAGAGCAGGGCATATTTTCTGTTCTTTTTTAAAAAAGGAACGGTCACAAGGCCCAGTTTTGCCAAAGAAGTGATCACCAACGGCAGCTCGAAAACAAGACCAAAGGCCAACAGCAGTTTGGCCGAAAAGCTGAGGTACTCTTTCATGGAGGGCATGGGCCGGATAGTTTCCGTTGCGAAGCCCAGAAAAAAATCAAACCCGAAAGGAAAAACGATGAAATAGCCGAAAAATGCTCCACCCAAAAAAAAGATCGACGATAAGATGACGATTGGAACCATCATCCTTTTTTCCTTGTCATAGAGGCCTGGTGCAACAAACATCCAGAACTGATAAATAATCACCGGAGAGGCAATCATGAGTCCGAAAAGAAAGGACACCTTGAGGAATGTGAAAAAGGCTTCGGGTAATCCGGTATAAATCAGGGTTTCTCCTTGTTTCATAACGGAAATCAGCGGCTGGGTGAGAATCTCGAAAAGCTTCTCTTTGAACCCGTATGAGAGACCAAACCCTACGCCGACAGCAATGAAACAGGTAATCAACCGTTTTCGCAGTTCTTCCAGATGGGCAGTAAAAGGAATTTTATCTTCCGTATCCATGTTCAGATCAGCCACTAACCCACATCCTTATGCGCTTCTGACTCCGGATCAACACATCGAGCGGAATCCGTTTCAGAGATTCCCGAAGATCCGTCATCCCCGGCAGGGTCAACAACATTATTATTACCATTGAATGCCGCCTTAAGAGGGTCCATGGGATCTTCAACTTTGTTGTGTTCTAATTCTTCGTTCGATGTTTTCACCGGCCCGTCGTTATCTACTGATTTTTTGTCTGCATCTCCGACGGCTGTCTTAGATGATTTTATATCGTCTCTTTCGAGATCGTCGAAGGTTGTCTTTAAATCCTTCAACTCCGTATCGATCTGCATACTCTCTTTAAGATCGCTGGTGGCCTTCTTGAATTCCCCCATGGCCTTACCCAGAGATTTGGCCAGATCCGGTAGTTTTTTAGGACCGATGACGATCAGAGCTACCGCCAAAATCAAAATCATTTCCGGCATTCCGATACCGAACATGAATGTCTCCTTTATTACAAATGAATAACTTTACATTTAAAACCGGAACCCTACTGGTTTTCATTTGGGGTGTCAAGATTGCCTGGATCCAAAACCAACAGATAATAATTTCCTTTATGCTGCATATGCCCTGCGGCAATCTCCGCATAAGGTCCGTTGCCCCAAAAGATATCCACCCGACCCGGCCCCAGGATGGCACCCCCCGTATCCTGGTTCAGGGCAAAGGCGGAAAAATCCATCCAGTAGGCGATGCGTCCGTCACCATCTACAACCGGGATTTGGGTTTGAAAAAAAGCCGGCGCCGCCATGGGAAACACCTTTTTGTCAACGGCAACGGAGCGCCCCGGCGTCAGATCCACACCGATGGCACCGATTGGGCCGGAGGATTCGGTTTTAAAAAAAACATAGCTGGGGTTGTGATTGAAAATGGCATCCATCTCTTCGGGATGATCCTTCAGGTATTCCTTTAGCCGTTGCATAGACATCTTTTCACGGGGGATTTTCCCCTGGTCGATGAGCAATCGTCCAATGCTGCGATATGGGCGACCGTTTGAGCCGTGATAGTGCACGCGGAGAAACGATCCATCGGTCAGGTAAATCCGGCCCGAGCCTTGAATCTGCAAAAAAAACAGATCTGCTCGATCGTCCACCCAGGCGATAGGAACAGCTTTTTGATTGAAATTTTTGTCTGCTTCGATGGTTTTTCGGTCCGGGTAGGCCACCACAGTGTTGCCTGAAAGGCGACCCACAACACGCTTTCCTTTATACTCTTTTGAAAAGGAAGAGAGGTCGATGACCATCAGATCCGAAGGCATGGCGTAAACAGGATATCTGTATCGCATGTCCGGCGTGAGACTTCCGGTAAGGTGTGGTTCGTAGTACCCGGTAAACATTACCTTTCCGCTTTTCGGTCCTCCTACGGATTTATACACGCGAAACCTCTCTTTAATAAACTGGTTCACGGCTTCGGAATCAGGACGATTTCCCACAAAACCGCGCAGTTGTTCCAACGAATGAATTAGATGAAGAGCTGTGTAAGAATCGTCTCCGAAGCTAAAGGGGCGTTCGGCAGGCACCTTAGAAAGGTATTCCAGACTCTTGCCGATGCCGTAGGAAAGGTTGTCATGAAAAAATCCATCCGAAAAATCCGGATAATCCGGTGGTTCCAGCCGAATTAAATTCGGCCCAGGTGGTACCGGTTGCACGTCCGGTCCTTGAAGTCGGCTGCATCCGAGAACCAGCAAAAAAATAAAACCAAACAGGACGCTTCGGTGCCGAAGGATCATGGCGCATCATTTTCACGGAGAAAGGTACCGCTCTTTCCTCCGGTTTTTTTGAGTAGGCAAATATCGGTGATGATCATGGATTTATCGATAGCCTTGCACATGTCATAAAGGGTCAACGCTGCCACGGAAACAGCGGTCAGCGCTTCCATCTCTATTCCGGTCTGGTCCACGATTTTTGCCGAGCCTTCAATACGAATGGTATGGTGCCCATCATCGGGGAAAAAATCCACCTTCACGTGGGTTAGGTTCAGCGGATGGCACATGGGAATCAGATCAGACGTCTTTTTTGCCGCCATGACACCGGCAATGCGGGCCGTTTCAAACACGTTCCCTTTGGCCATTGTTCCGGAAATTATTCGCTGGAAAGTGTTCACATTCATGTGAACCACAGCTTGGGCCACAGCAGTCCGTGCAGTTGGTGCTTTTTCGGTCACATCCACCATCCGGACACGGCCTTCACAATCAATATGGGTCAAATCAGTCATAACAGCTTCCCGCTTCATCTGTTGTAATACCAAACATCTTCGTGAAAAGCCCGATATCAAATAAAGAATTCCGTCTTGGCTGTCACTGTACTTTTTATGGCATTAAGCGTATCCGACAAGGTTCCGATTACATTTTCCCGGATGTCACCGGCCACCACCAGCACCATCACATCGTCGCCGACAGCAAGGTCCACATCTTCGGCAAGCTCCACCTGAATGTCCACGATACCCTTCCTTGAGCGGTTTTCGGCAAGTACACTCTCCAGCCGTTTGCGATCTACGGCTACCCGCAAACCGCTTACTTTACGGCCATCCCTTGAGGTTCCCCGGACAACACCATTGTGGCACAATATCATTCCTACCCTGTCATAATCCGGGTGGGATTTAATTTTCGAAATCAATCTGTCTGTATTCATTTTTTATTATCCTTCCGTTTTATCGATAAAAGGACACCACTATAGAGTCTCTCCGTATACAATTAGCTCATGAAAACTATTTGGTTATTTAACATAGGCGCCGTATTAATTCAAAGATAAGGTTTCCACGGATGGTCAGGGTGGCCATATTTGGAAACCCTGTCCTGTTGCACGGTGTTGCTTGACTCTTGCCGGTTTCATGGGTTAGATAGTGCCCACTACAAAATGGCGAATCAATTATAAAGGCAGGTCATATGGGTGTACACCAACATCGGAAAAAGGCGCCGGCATCGGTTGGTGTCGGCATTTTAACGGTTTCCACGACCCGAACCATAGAAACTGATGAAAGCGGGCTTTGGATTGCTGATAGAGCCAAAAGAGAGGGGCATCAGGCCCTCTTTCATGAGGTGGTAACCGACGAAATCGGGGCCATCCGGAATTCCGCATTAGAGGCCATCCGGAATCACGACCTGAAGGCTCTGTTGATTACAGGCGGTACCGGCATCACGCCCGAGGATGTTACCATCGAGGCAATCAAACCCTTGTTTGCCAAGGAGATGACCGCTTTCGGGGTTTTGTTTGCTCAGCTCAGCTATGAGGAGATCGATTCGGCTGCCATTCTGTCCCGGGCCGCCGCCGGAGTTATTGGAAGCACGGTGGTGTTCTGTATGCCGGGAAGCAAGAAAGCCTGCCAATTGGCCTGCAAGGCGTTGATTTTTCCCGAGTTGGGACATGTGGTGGCACATCTTCAATAAAAAGCTCTTTAAGGAAAAGGACTGTCAAGAGCTTCGCTATAGGTCATTATCAATTTCTTCAAACAGTCCGCTGTTCAAAGATCCAATCAGCTCAGGGTCATACAATAACGGCCGGTCATCCAGGCTAACAGCGGGTACGGCTCCCATCAATGCATTGGTAAGAACAAACCATGCTTCCTTTGATAGTCTTCCCGGATGAAGGGCGCTGGATTCAACACAGTACCCCATATCGATTAAACGCCTGCAAATGGTATCCTGCATTACACCGGGAAGGACATGGGAAGAACTCGGGCGAATTACTTTTCGACCGGAAACGACCAACAAGTTGGCCGTATTGGTTTCGGAAAGAGTGCCGTCCGGATTCAAGATGACGGCTTCGTCGGCATTGTTCTTTCGCGCCCAGGCCCCAGCTTGATAATAGTAAAGATAATTCAATGTCTTGTAGTCTGCAAGTGGCGTAAATCTCGGATGAGGATAGGTTACCAGCTTAAGGCCGTCTGCGGTCAAGGCCTCCAACCGATGTGTATACGGCCTGGCGATCACTAATAAAACACCATTTTCTTCCGGACGTCCTGGATCTCCCCGCGTGGCGAGCAGCTTGACCGCTGCCGTCTTTTCCGTCAGGTCGTTTTGTTCGATGACCTGGGCAATAATGTCCTCCCAGGTCACGTCCGGCGGCGTAGCAGGGAAAAGCATGGACCATGTTCGTTTAAACCGATTCAAATGGGCTGACAAAAAACAGGGGTGACCTTTTTCCACACGGATGGTCTCGAAAAATCCAAATCCGTATTGAAACCCCAGGTCGGTGATCGGAACCACAGCCTCGTTTTCGGGCACCAAACGACCATTTTGCCACACCAAGGGATTACGCCTGGT
>DAOWNV010000263.1 GCA_030642405.1 Desulfosarcina sp. | reverse complement strand
TTTTAATCCATTCGTTTGCCATGACTTGATACCCGGCATCATTGAGATGCAGGTAATCTGCGTAAAGATTGAAATTGTTAATTTGCGTGTGGAAATTGGGTCCTAAAAAGGTGTCATCGCCAGGATCCTCGCCGGTGACCGTTAGGATTCTCTGGTTGTAGTCAACGATTACGCTGTTTCTGGATGCATCCAAAGTAGATGTGCCTATCACATAGGTGGGGGGGGGCTTGGCTATCCACACCTGTTTGCCGTTCACATCATCGATCCTGTTGGCAATTGCTCGAATCGTATTCTCAAAGGTGCCAGGATTGACACTGCTGCCACCGGAATCATTGGTGCCGATCATCATCAACACCTTGTTGGCCCCTGGATAACGTTCCAGAATGGAACTGATTCTATTGTTTAAATCGGATGCCGTGTCACCTTCGACACCTTCATTAAAAATGATCTGAGGCCGGCCGGTTGTCGTCGTCAGGGCATCGGCCAGCCTGGCCTGATATCCCTGGATGGAAACGATTCGCCCATCGGTTGAATCGTTGTTCCAAGGTTTTTCATCACCCATGCCGGTGGTAATACTGTCCCCAATGGTGACATAGTAATCGCCACCGGTGCCCACCGTAGCGTTGACATCAGCGCTCACTTCCGTGCCATCGGCCTCTCTTATTATGGCGGTTACCTCATGCTCGCCATTGGTTACATCTGAAAATTGTGCGGAATAGATTTTTCCTGAGGCGGTTGCAACCGTTTCGATGCCGTCGTCTATGGTAAATACCACTTCGCCATCAACAGGTTGATTGAGAACCACGGCTTGGGCGGACAGGGTGTTGCCATCGCCCGGCGTCAGGGCTACGGAATAGGCAAGGGGGGATGACAAGGCAACCAGCGGTTGCAGAGGGGGTTCGGTGATCTGAACGTTGTCGAATTTGGCTCTGTCCTGACAATATAGAGCAATCGTTCCCGAAGCGGGCATGCTGGAATCCACGACGGCAAAAATCGGGTCCCCATCGATCCAAATGATGATGGCGTTACCGTTGACTTCGGCCGTCATGGTCATCGGTTGATTCTCGACATATCCAATTGCATTTACGGCCAATGTTTGGAAAGTGCCGTTGAGGACCTTTTCAAAACGGGTAAACCCGTGTTTGGCATTCATCGATACGCGATAGTAATTGTCATCGTTTTGTCGCAGGAACATGATGCCCACATCGTTGCCTTGACTGAGAACGCTACCAATGTTGGTTAACGGGGTGACATCCACACTGAACCGGTACGCGGATGCGCCGTTCATGGCCGGATTGGCAAGAATGGCGTAGGTGCCTGTGTGATAGGAGGTAAGCCCTTCGTAGGCCGATCTGTTCGCCAGGAAGTTACTTTGCTGCAGTTGGCCATTGACCACCGACCAATCGGCACTGTATCCGGTGTTATTAACATAACTCCAGTCGGAATCATCGGCAAAAGAATCTGAAAGAATGATTTCGGTGGTATAGACCGAAACGGTATCGGTCTGTTGGGCACCATCATCGTCGGTAACCGTGTAGCTGAAAGCGTAGTCTTGTGTAGCTGCGGGAACGGTAACGGTGGCGGTTGACGTGGATGCATCGGCAAGTTGGGTGACGGCAGGCCCTCCGGTCTGCACCCATAGGTGGGATATAATGGTACCGTCGCCGTCATTGGACGTACCGGTCAGGGTAATGGCGCCTGTGTTCGGGCTGGATAAGTTTAATTCCTGATCCGGACCGGCATTGACGACGGGCTTGATGTTTACCGTAATGGGTACGTCGTCTATATCTGACGCACCCGCGTTGTCCTGAACGGTAAGCTCAAAGCCCAACTCTTCCCTGTTGTCGGTCTCCGGCGCGACAAACCGGGCAGACACGGTATCTTTATCGATCAGGTTGACTACCGCTCCCGTAATTTGTTTCCATTGATAGGAGATGATCTGACCATCGGTGTCACTGCTCGCAGATCCGTCCAGTAAGACCTCCGAACCCGGCTGAACAACCCGAGATGCACCTGCATCGGCAACAGGCTGAATATTGGTAGGCGAGGGTGTCGTAACGTCTCCACCGCCTCCACCGCATGCACACAAGGTCATAATTACGATAAGTGGGATTATAGCAGTTTTCATTTTTCGTTGACGATTCAAGACAATTTCCTTTCTAAATGCACAAAACTCACGTACCTATACAAAACGGGAACGCTTGATGTTTGCCACACTCAGCGCCGCAAAATTACATTCGGGATCTCACAGAAACAGATGGTAATTATCTAATTGCTAATACGCAAACTGTCAAGTCATGAGATAAATTTCCAAGAACCCCCATCCGTCCTTAATATATTCGACCCTTCTACTTTTTCCGGTTAATTTTCCTGCTGCATGTTTTTCCATGATTGCACCGACAATCCGTCTGTTGGTAGTTGATGACTTGTAAGAATAATATGCTGAAAGCAAATAGCGAGCCATATGGTAAATGGGCATCGATGTCGTCGTAAGAAATGGGAAAATGACAGCGATAAATGATGAATCCATTATCCTTCATTTGTCCTACTACTGTCTTGCTCCCACTTCGATGAAGCCTGCAACCAATTGAAAACATATGAATTATACCGACGGATGGAAAGGTCGTCATCGTCAGGTAAAACCCCTGATGATTATCTTTTCCAAAAAAGGCGATCAACAGGCTTTTTTCGTCCGGCAGTGCTCTGTCCCATGGCATAATCAGAAAATAGGTAACGGTTGTCCCAAATTTATGGGCGATTGTGTAATTTATTTTCCACTCCTCTCTTTTTTTCGATGAACCCGTTACTATCGATCCGTATCGACATCATTCTTGACACCACCCAGAATCTTTGCGATATCTGACGGGAGATATCGCTTCTTTTATTCTTAGGTTTTTTGCCGTTAGGTCGATAATGTCAAAAATTAAGGCAGCGGTTGCCCTATCGGTGTGATCTGAAGTAAAAACCAGTAAAAAGGATGGTAGATGATGAAAAATTCAAAAACGGTTATGCTCAGCCTCATTTTTCTGACTGTTGCAGGTTTCACGTTTCTTGTGACTGGTACAGGGTTAGCCGCCTGTCCGGATGATATCGTCGCCTATTGGAAAATGGACAGGTCGGTCCCCGGCGGTACCTATCAAGATTCTATAAAAGATCATGATGGGACTGGGGTTGGCGATCTTACTGCCCCTGCCGGCATTCGGAATCAGGCCGTGGGATTCGATGGCGCGACCGCCCAGATGAAGGTCCGCGCCAACCGCGACTTCGGTTGGTATGAAACCGAAAGTTTTTCAATTGAATTCTGGGTAAAACCAGGAACCACCCTTCCTGCTGCCAATCAGGTCGTCATCGGCCGCGATGACCCGTCCGGCCTGCCGACAGATAGCTTACACTGGTGGATCGGCATCGCCACTGACGGCGGGGTCGGTTATGCTTTGTACGATGAAAGCGGAACCGGCGAATACAATGACAGTGGGATTGGCGCCGGCCTCTTGACTGATGGAAATTGGCACCACGTCGTCTTTGTCAGAGATGCAGATACGGGTGCCAATGGTACCACCTTCGTTTATATAGACGCTAATCTGGAAGGCTCTTTTAACACAGTTGCCTATAACCTCGGGTTTGGCTCGTCTACTAACAACATCTCTATCGGCTATCTCATTAATGATGGTGCCCCTGCATTTCATTTCAATGGGGCGTTGGATGAGGTCGCCATTTATGATCGGGCGCTGGAATTATCTGATATTCAGGCTAACCGTAGCGCCATACAGGTAGGTAATGATTATTGTGGAGGCAGTTTCCCGGAATTTAACTTTGCCCCCTTTCCGGAGAACACGATCTCTTTGTGGGATTTGGACCAGAACTATTCGGATGCTTTTGGTGAAAACGATGGGACGGGTAATGCCGCCCCCACGCCGGATACCTCCGGTATTAACGGATCCCAGGCATTTGACGGCGCAACCACCGGGATCGATGTGGCTGCCGACCGCACCTTCGGCTGGTATGAAAATGAGAGTTTTTCCATTGAGTTCTGGGCAAAACCGGGTAGCACGCCGCCTGCCACCACTCAGGT
>DAOWNV010000013.1 GCA_030642405.1 Desulfosarcina sp. | reverse complement strand
TTGGTGACGGCATTGGCAGACATTTGCCGACCGTATTTTTTGGTCGTATGCCAACTGTCCCTGAGTGCTCTGATCCTTTCGGTGAGTTCCTGTTTAATAGCTGTGATTGTTTCGCCAAATACATTATCGTAATTTGGATGGACAATGATCTGGTTTCGGCCAATAGGAATTACCTCTTGGTATTTTTCTACGATTTCCGCAACATTAATATCTTCGCCAACAAAAAGATCCACCCTTTCACCTGATAGGAGCGGTCGGAGATCAATAGTATTAAGGGCATATTCGAAAATTCGCATGGAAGGTTCGATAATAACCATACGGGGATTGCCCTTATCTTTTTTGATTGCTTCGATGGGTAGATAGCCAAGGCCCATCCCTAGAAAAAAGATCATGTCATAGGGCTCAAAAGCCCACCCATCGATTATTTTTTTTGCTAAATTTTTCGGATCCTCATTTTGGTAAAGCAATAATTTGCATTTTTGAATATGGCCGGTTGGTTGATTAGCATTGTCAGAAATTTCTTGCTTTATTTGAGGGGAGTGAATGGAACTGAGGGTATCCTGAAATTGTTCCCACAGGTGGGGAAATCTTTTTTTCAGAAGTTTTATATTTTTAGCAAAGCCGGTTTCGGGCTTATGTTGTTTTTTCTTTTTTCGTTTCATTGTTTGTGAATTGCATTCGCCTTTTGCGGCTGCTTGCTCCACGACAATATTTAACGTGGGTCCATGTCAAGTGAATATAGCGAATAAGTTCCTTCAGGTAGGCATCTTCCGGGAAAACGATGGCCTTCTATCGATTCTTAAAAAGCTGACCGCAGTGCTACGACGGATCCCGTAGTGAGGGGCCAGCCGAAATACAAGTGGCTGGAATACCGTTGAATTTGCCCCTTAGCTGTCTCATTGGCGTTCCAGCGAACAGGCTGGGCAAATTGGCAACCGTGTTTTTGAACATCTGCTGCCCGTGTTTTTTAGTCGTAAACCAGTTATCCCTGAGGGCTCTGATTCGTTCCACCAGTTCCCGTTTAAGCGTAACGGTCGACTCCCCAAAAATTTAATCGTAGTTCGGGTGCACAACAATTTGATTTCTACCGATTGGGATAATTTTGTCTTGTTACAAATGTATCCAGAGCGATATCACTTTTTCCATGTCTGCGCCACTGATGAGCAATTCCCGGGAACCTGCTTTTTAGTGCACTTAAATTGTTTCTGTACTTGTTACTCAAATGCAGATTTGCAGTTTTTCTGTTTGTTGATTTCATCCAAGAATTATCCTGACGTTGTTCAGGTGGTTTAATTCCCCGCCCCCCCCCGGCTAACGACGCGCAAGTCACCGTGGTTTATCTCAATATCTATTTCGACTCGGTTGCATCCTCAGTGGATGCGTGGTAATGGCTGACGGTTTACTAGAATGGAGGTTCAACTGTGCATCCTGATACCCGCTAAATGATGAAGCCGCCATCATAAAACATGCATATGCTTCTCTTTGGCTTCCCAACCGGCTGAGGGCCACACCAAGGTTATTGGAGCCTTCGGCCTTGTGTACAATTGCCTCAGCGATAGCGAGCTCTTCAGCCGCATCCTTATCTCGCCCGCCAATCAGCAACAGCGCAGTCCCACGGTAGAAGGCGCGCCGCCATCCGTCCTTTACCGGCAAAGGTCCATAAGGCTCAAGAACCACATCGGGGTCGCAAAAAGATTGACACGCCTCTTCTATGAAATGCAAGGCTGTTTTTGGTTCAGCGCGGAAGAGCGCCATTGAGACAAGCCCCCAAGCAGCCACCCTGGCACCAAATCCTGCTGTCAGGTAAAGTTGATTCACATTTTCATAGTCGAAGCGCTTCAATACATACGACACCCACTTGCGCTGATGATTGAGATTACGGGAAAGGCTGTCGGGATAGCTGAATTGACGATAACCACAATCGGCTATAAAATCAAATTTTCCGCCCGCACATAGGCCGCGCAGCAGGAAATCGAGATCGTCGGCGGTGGGCAGAATTGCATCGTAACCGATTTTAGCCGCAAAAGAGGTCCGAACTATCGGCCAAGCCAGTCCCGGTGTGTAGTTTCTTTCGAAAAGACGCACAGCTGCATTCTCCTGTAGCATGAATGCAGGCATTGGCAGATCACATAGCAATTTTCCCCGGCTACCATCACAAAGGATCGCCGCATCCCAAACTGCATCCAAATTGCGCTGCTCTCCAATGCAGCGCAGATGGCTAGCACGTCCAGGGAGCAATTCATCGTCAGCATCCAGCCATATAAGCCAGTCCGTATCTACGGCTTCGACGCCCGTTCTGCGGGCTAATCCCAGGGTACGGTGTGTAGATGGCCGTACTATCATCAAATCTTTGCCACCGAAGCGCCGTGCAATCTCGGCAGTACCATCGGACGACCAATCATCAACAAGAATGACGGGGCCATTCTGCATCAGGGCTGATCGAACAGCCCTCCCTATGGTTGCAGCGGCGTTGCGTGCACAAATGATGGTCGTTACCCTGTCGCCCATTAACCGGTCACCTTTGCACAAGCGTTCTCAAGCACTTTTACAGCCTTACAAAATGTAAGCCTCTCGCGGGCCTTGTGTGTGCCTGAAATACGGATACTATCTGCATGCTGCCTTTGCTCCAGACCTGTACAGAGCGAACCAATTGTTTTGGCCATTTGATGGGCCGCAACTTCAATGAAATCCTCACCTGCTACAAGAGGCGGCACAACGGTGCCGGTATCTTCAGTTACTACCAGGGCGCGTTGCCATAGTCCGCGCCAGACGATGCGTTGCCACTCCCAAAAAGCTGTATCGTCACGATGCAGGTTAAGCAAAATCTTCGATTGTCGAGCCAACGCTACAAATGTTGCGCTGTCTATAGCGCTGGTTCCAGTTGTCAACAACGGGTCCTTATCACTGGGCATAAATACGAACCAGTTGAGTTCAGGGAGCTCTTTGCGCAACGCATTCAAAATCTTTTCACGACGTGGCGATTTCGAACCAATAAAAAGAACATCTATCGGCCTGTTGTCCCAAAGATCAGATTGTTGGTCACAAAGCGATCCCGAAGGCATCTTTCCGATAAATCCATTCGGGCACATCAACCCCTCAGGAAGGCGATCGAAAGGATCACAGCTGTCATACCAACCCAATGGTATCCACTCCGCCGCGATACCCTTGGCGCACCATCCATTTGTACCGTTTGGACTAATATCAACTACAGCCCCGGCATTTGCAAACACCGGTGCAAACTCTTGATTCCAAAGGCTCTGCGGCTGCTCCGTTCCGACCAAGACAGCCGCTCTGAGGTTTTCGTGAGAAAACCATTCGATACCGTCTCCTATTGAAAAAAATTCATGCGGACCTACGACAATTGGAATACCATCGATGGAGGAAACGGTCTCGTCTGCGCCACGGACTGTCCATCCGACTTGCTGCAGTCCCCTAATTAAAAAATCCCTCAGTTCACGGAAATAAAAATTGCCCCGCGATGACGCAATAATGGAGACGGGCATCCGATGTACAGGTTCGTTTGAGATCATTTTGGGCAATTGCCTGGGGAATGAGTGCTGCTTGAATTCATGCAGCAGGAACCCAAAATCTATATTATAGATCGATGCATTTGGGAAGATGCAGAAATCAACATGCGGTCTCCAACCTCGAGATTGTAATCCCGTCGCCATGGAAGACGCGTACATTGAAGCGATTACGACAAAATCACCCCCATCATGTGTGCCTGGTGCTCTTAGGTCACTGGGTAATCCGATTCTGATTCCCTGCAACCTGTCACCGACCCGTCGTGGATCACGGTCGGCAATCCAGGCGGGCTCGAATTTGTTCTCCTGCAGCAATTTTGTTGTCAATTGGCCTGCCCGTCCGGCTCCCCATACAACGAGCGGCCTTCCTGACAGCAATTTTATAAAATTCGCAAAGAAAGATTTTCGCGCTTCGCTGGGCGTCACTTTACGACGGATAAAGGCAGGCCTCATTTTTTCGAAAACACCAGCATCGGGTATTCCCAGCAAGATCCGCAAACATTGTCAATCACATATCCCTCGTATAATGCCCATCCAAACCCTCGCATGAGGTTGATGAGATGAGAGGTCGTTTGGCCCCACATCCAGTAAGCCGCCGAAAACCTCTCGACCGAGGGTTCCTTTGGCCAAAAACTTCCTGTCCTCAACAGATCTTTTAGCGCTTCATCAAAAAATTGAAGCATCACTGCACCTCCAGGGAGTACGAAAAAATCTTCTATAATGCACGGTTGTGCCAGGCAAATGAACTTCCGGGTCTTTTTACATACGTTTCTGATTACTTCGACGTAATTTTCTTGATGGAGAATCACTTCATAAAGGAGTGCGGCATCCGTTTCACGCAAGATAGTGTAAAGCGACTGGTCACGAAAGTCACCGCAGATCGTTTCGAATTCGATCTCCGGCGCATCCTTTTTTAATCGGTCAGCTGCCCTGGTATACTCGGCAGTGATACTTACATCTATCATGGACGCCAATGCAATCATCCTCAGACGGGCGACTTGAAGAAGATAGAGACCGTGCACAAGGTAACAGCCACCAAAATCCCGCAGGGAATCGATATCAGGAAGTGATAAGGGCATTTGTTCTTTCTTATACATTACTTCTTTATAGTCTTTGACGCGAATTCTTTTTAATGGTTCACGTATTCTGCCGGCATCGCGAATGGCATTTTCCAATTCTTTGTTCATAAGCACAGTTTCCTGACTTGATTTTATGTTTCCAACTTTAATCGCAACCAGGGGTGCCGCATCTTCATTTCATTGACTATCTTGGATGCATTCTTTTTACGTCGCGTGATTGTATTCAGCATGGACCCTCCATGCACTCTATACCGTGCCAGCAGTTCGGGTACACGAATGCCATACCATCCGTGTTCGACGAAACGGCACCAAAGATCATAATCTTCCCAACCTGTTACGCTCATCATGGCGTACCCGCCAATTTCGCGCAAGCGTGCGGTCCGTATAAGGCTCATGGCGTCTATGTAATTGCCATGCTCGAGTCGCTCACGAGACCAGACTGCTGTGCCCATCAAACCACATTCATCGCCAAACACTTCAATTAAAGGATATGCCATTGCTGCATTTCTGTCGGATTTCAATGCGGCCGATAGTCTTTCGAGACAGCGTGGATAAAGCAGATTATCCGCATCAAGGACAAAATGAAAAGGCGTTTGCGTTAATTCCAAGGCCAGATTGCGCGCCTCGGCAAGACCATGGTTGCGCTCACGCGAGACAAAAACGGCACGCATGAATCTATGCTCGTGCAGCTGCAACCAATGTAATGTCCGTTTTGGTCCATTATCAGTGGAGCCATCATCGACCACGATTAGCGACAACCGCTCAAATGTTTGCGCAGCTACCGAGTCTAAAGCGTCGATAATGAATTGGCCGTAGTTGTGGAGGCTGACGCCCACGGTTATTCCCGCCCGCCAGGAACCTCGTCCGAAGACGGCTTTTTTATATTTATTGATCAAAACAATCCACACGAACAGCGCGCAATCTTCTGGGCAAGAAAACAAGTGCGCATGGTCAACGCGCCACGGCGACCTATGGCTTCAGCCTGCCGGCGCCCATCTCTCGTGGTCAACAATCGATCAATCCTGCGGGCAATTCGATTCTTGGACACTACGATGAAATCTCTGTCAACTAAAAGATTCGGAACAGTCATCATCGGCTCAGATACAACGAGTGCTTCTTGCCGCATGGCATGAAAAACGATCCGATGCCACTCACAATAAGGCAATTCATCACGGTGGATATTCAGAACAATTTTAGATCGCCGGCATAAATCCGCCATATCGCGCGAATCGAGACAGTCAGGAGATTGTCCCCTTATTGGCCGATCACTTGGCGGAATATGAAAGAAACAGCGGTGTTTCGCGAATATTCCGGCATTGAGAGCAAAAAATTCAGCGCGCCTCGGGCTCATCGTACCGACGAACAGGATATCGATCGGTCTATGTTCCCATTTTAGAGAAGGCGGCAGTGTGCGTTCTCTTAATGCCATGCCACGGATTGCTTCATTTAGCGGCATTACCCGGCGTGGTTTAGTCGCTCGCATATGATCATCTGCGCCGAGGGGCAGGAAATGCGCATTCACACCAAAGGTTCGCAATAACAGGCTAGTTTGCCAATTTAGATCGAAAACGAGCGGACTTTCAAGAAGGCAGGGCAGTGCTGCCGAAAACCACTTCGTGTGCGGTTGCTCTGTGTTTATGAAAACGGTTTGTCTGATGTTTTCCCATGAAGAATCTCCACCTTTAAAGATTTCAAACTCATGCGGAGCGATAACAACTGTTCGCCAGGGGGCACCCAGTCGAGCAGAGCGTTCATTGCCAACAACCACTTCAGCGCCTACCCAGCGCCAGCATGTTGCGAGAAAATCACGTATCTCCGAGAAGAAGAAATTTCCCCGGGAATGAGCAACTACATGCAGTTTCAACTTTCGTTTCTTTGGGTATGTGTCGTAGAGAAATTCCAGGCCGGCTCTTTCTGGGAAAATTGATTCGATCACGCCGGATAGATCACTGGCAGCCTCATCGGCAGTGAAAATGGGCAAACCTGCCGTTGCCAGATCACGAACGAAATCCTGCAGCACGGAAACGTGGCGGGCATTTTTACGTTGAAACCGCATGCCGGATACGAGCGGTGTATCGAGCATTATTTGGCATACACCCCTGGCTTGTGGCATCGATTTTCGATGCACAATCCAAGCATTAAAGTCACCTACAGTCCAGGCGGAATTTTTATTTTCCGCAAGGAATTCACGCACCAGGCGCGTCCGGCAAGCAACTATTTTATCCGAAAAAGACGGTGCAACTGCGATGAACGAAAGTAAAAATGACGGTTTGGAACTATTTCCGACAGACGGTAAAAAATCGACACTTACGTTGGCCACTTCGGCTTCAGGACGATTGCTTTCAATTCCATGCCAATACCATTTTACAGCTCGACATCCGGCGTCATAAAGACAAACCCATGATTCGCCACTTCGCGGAAGTTGCTTTTCGGTTTCATTTTTTCCCAATCCCTGGCAAACGCGCTCACTGATACGGATCAAGCGTATACGCGGTGAACCATTCGCGCCAGCAGGAATATAACCCTCGCGCTCCAATTTTAAATGACGCCACAAGCTATATATATTAATTCCACTGCCAAGTTTGGAAAGACCTACTTCATCGTTCGGAAAGATTTGAAAGTCACACTGAGGGCGAAACCCATATTTCTTGAGCTGATTTTCGATTTCTTGATGAAACATTGAAGCGATCAAAATGATAGGCCGCACAGCACGCCTCTGGAGTTCTTCCGGGCGATAAACAGGCTTGCCTTCCAAAACCGAACCTTCTTTGGCCGGATCACGGTCGATGAACCCAACCCAGGAAATCGCACGTGAATGCAGCACCGCTGCGGCAGTGCGACCAGCATTACCCGCCCCCCAGATAAAGATTTCACGTTTTCCTGCAGAAAGGCTGCGAGCAACCTCTGTCTGTACTGCCTGAAGAAACTCTTGCATAAACGCGTTCATTTCTCAACCGATAGCCGTTCTCAGCAGCAATTCTGGGTGAATATGTCGGTGGTGTTGGGTAATTACTGATAAAGCAAAACATGCTGAACCTTAAGATGGCTGACGGCCTTGTACATTTCCATTTCATGCTCTGCAGAAGAGTATACAATCACGTCCACTTTTTGCTGATTTATCTCTGCAGGTGCATAACAGCGTAATCCGATGAATTCACCCCTGATATCCGAATCAATAAACCCCACCACAAAATTAAAGAGCGACGGTACGACACCAAGTATCACCTTACTGTGTTTTCCGGCTCCGAATATCATTACGCGCTTATTGCTGCCCTTACGTTCCCAACGACTTACCATGGGTTCTAAAACAACCCGAGCACGCTGGACAGTCTTGGCTTGAATGGAGAGCCGCCCCATCAACCCATCGGACCGCCTCCTTAGATAGCAGACCATCGACTCTGAGCTCAAATGAGCGAAACTGTTGTATATCGAAATAAGGCCCGATGCGAACAGCGTTTCACCTTCCTCATTCACCGGATAGGATATAGAGGACAAATTCGCGAATGGCCACAAGATACGTACAGAAAACGGTATGATGGTTTCGCGGTAATTTTCGATTATGACCTCAGGTACATCTGCAGAGAGAACAATTGTCTTTATATTATTCCAATCTATACGTTCGAAGGGGACTATAGGCACGCCATAAATTGATGCTGAGGTTGATTCGTCAATGACGAGTACCGGCAGGCTGAAGCCATATCGAGCCAGAAATTGCAGCAACCATTGCGAATGCTTTATGCTTCCTAGCAAGGCCACTGTCGAAGCATTCGTTTCGACATGCAGAAGCCACCAGGCCGCCAGATGTTTCTCGAAAATATTTTTATTCTGTTCACGTATTTGATGAAGTTGTGCACTCATTTTTTGGTATTGCTGTTCATACTGCCTGCTGTTCTCATGAGAATTTATGATGATCTCATCGTATGCGGACAGAATGTCAATCAGATGCTCGCTGATGTATGCAAGATGATGTTTATGCAGCGTCCGCAGCAATTCCACATGCTGCATTCTGGACCTGGAAATCATCGAGTTCTTGCGATCACGATAATAGAACAGTATGTCCGGTATGATTTTCCAGCTAAATCCTTTTTCGATAAGCTTCAACCAGAAATCCCAATCTTCATAACCGTCCATCATAGATTCGTTATAGCCACCGACGGCTTCCCAACATTTTCTGCGGAACATGCAGGTACAAACAAAAGAATTGTCAGCAAACATATGAAAAAGTGAATTCTCAGGTGGAATGAAGGCAGATTCGCTCTCCCCGAATTGTTGAACACCTATGGGAACGAACCCAATATGCTCATTGGATTCATTTAAAACGCCCACAGACCGTTTTAAGAAATCGGGGTGTAGTTTATCATCGGCATCGAGGCACGCAATAAACTCGCCGTTAGAACGTTCTATGCCATAATTGCGCGCTGCCGACAAACCTTGATTCTTTGTATGATATGCAACAGTTTTCGGCTTTTGATATTCAAAAAGAAGATGCTTCGTAGCTTCATCCGTTGATCCATCATTGACAATAATTATTTCAAAATCATCGAAAGTCTGATTGAGGACAGAAGCCACCGCTTCGTCCACGTACCGACCCAGGTTAAAACATGGAATAACGACAGATACTTTAGGCATATCAAGTGCCTTCAATTTTTTTCATAAATTAAACCCTGCCAGGGATATGGCAAGCCGATATGACAGATCACGCCATTGTCCTGGAAAATATCGCTCCAGCTCCTGCCATCTTTCCACAGCTTCAGCCCACTGGTTCTGCGCCATGGCCAGTTCTGCAAGCTCGGCCCTAGCATATACCGGAGCTTTATTCTGTCTTATTTCATCGGCAAGTATCGATTCCGCCTCATAAAATTTTCCTAAATGGCGAAGCGCTTGAGCTCTCTTTACTTGTGCATATGTACTCTGACCTGGAAAAGTCTTTTCAAGGGATCCCCAACGTTCAATAGCTGAACTCCAGTCTTGATTCAAGCCAGCTGAAGTAGCCCATGCACGCATTGATTCAAATGATGGCGTATTTTGACGATACTGATTGATGTATGATTCTGCCAAGTTTTGCGCATGATCAGAACAAACGTCCAGGTCTTGCTTAACACATTCGTCCTTTAGCCCTCCAAAAAAAGCTTCGGCATCATGAATTGTGCTGTGAGATTTCCCTGTCAGCCTGTCAAGCAGTTGCCAACTGAAACAAGGGTTGAGGTTGTAAGCTTTTTCGAACTGCATTATGGAGATGCACAATGTGGCGATGTTCTCACGGTAAGCGTAATACTGGCCTTTCTCTTCTTGTGATATTTTATCCCTCATGTGATAAACGAACGAATCACATCTTGTGGCCAGGTTATATCCTCTGGCCTTGAGCAATAGAGCAATATGGGCGTCATTGAACCCAAACCTGAAATAGGAAGCGTGCTCTGCACTAATCAAACTCCTGGCGAGTTTCCCTCTAAGCGCTAATGCTCCACCCGGAAGCCATTCGCAGTCTGCGGAAACGAATGGTTCGTCGTCGATAAAATCTGCACCACTATCATGCTCGTAAAGGCGTATATATTTTGAGTTTATATATTTTATACGGCCACCATTGGAATGAACTATATTCGTCGGTTTTACGATAAGCGGCCCGACGGCACCAAGTTGCGGCCTGCACGCCAGTTCATCGATCAGGGGTTTTTCCCAGCCGGATGTAAGGACCATATCGCTGTCAAGGGAAACGAATACATCACAGTTCGATTCATTCATGAGTTTGAATCTTACCGGCCCGCACCCGTCGTTGGCCTTATTTTCAATGACCTCGATAAACCTATGCTTAGCCGCCAACGACATCAGGAACGGCAGCACGCTTTTATCAGTTGAGGCATTATCCACTACCTTCAGGGAAAACGGTATTTTGGTACAATCGAGCAGACTTCCCAGGCACTCTTTAAGGAGATTTAATCGATTATAGGCAATTATGGCTATGGTCAGTTTCATGGTATGTACCTATTGGATGCAGGCCCATATATTTCAGCGCACAGCTCTCTATATCCATTGGGATAAATGAATCCAGCATCATCAATGTGGTAGTATTCGCCTGATTTCAATAATTCCTCGTACATATCACTTATTGGGATACCTATAAAAACTGCTCGGCTGACGGCATCCGGTCTGATCCGCGCCAGCATTGCATCGGTTTCATCTCGTTCACGTCTGGTTTCACCAGGATATCCGTAAACCATGCTGGCATATGTCTTGATCCCAAGTTTCTTGCATCTGCAAAAGACATCTTCTATTTGCCCGATGGTGATGTTTTTGTTCATCAAATCCAATACGCGTTGACTACCGCTCTCGACCCCCAAATATAGACCTTTACACCCGCATGCAGCCATCTCCTCAAGCAAGCCTTTGCGCTTAAAAAGTGTATCGATACGGGATTCGCAAGCCCAATCCATCTTCACATTACCTTCTCTTAACAAACTGCACAATTCAAATATCCTTGCAGGAGACTGTGTGAAATTATCCTCGCGAAAAAAGACTCCCCGTGCTCCGTAATCTCTGGCAAGTCTCTTCATCTCGTCAAATATGCGTATAGCACAGGCCAGACGTGCCTTGCCCTTGAAGATTCTTCGATTAGAACAGAATCGGCATCTGAAAGGGCATCCCCTGCTTGTAGTCATGGGGAGAACAACCTGTGGCATCGAAAACATCTCAATTGCAAAATCGTATGGTTGCCTGATGAAATAGTCGAAGGATGGCCAAGGCAGCATGTCTATATCAAGGGGAGTCCCATTGATCACACGAGGCATTTTGTCTATCGGTGTTGTCAACAGCGCGTACAAGGCCGCTTCACCTTCTCCGCAAACAGCAAAATCGATAATTTCCGGAATATTCTCAGGAAATATTGAAAAATGCGGCCCCCCGACGACGATCGGGCACCCTGTTGCACGCTTAAGCGTCCGAATGAGTTCGAAAGCCGTTGACAAGGCCGAGGAATGCACATAAACGCCAATAAATCTGGGAGATAGCGCTTGTACATATTCGATCCAATAGTCAGCACTATTTATCAGCGGTGGTTGCACATATAGATCGATAATCTCAGCACGCAGTGCGTTATCACGGAGATAGGCTTCTAAAAATCCAAGCGACAATGGCGGCCTCAGGTCGCCAAGGGAGAGCGGAGAATCGCAAGCGTTTGGCGCCGGAGGGCGAAACAGGATGATATCTACCGGGTGACGGTCAGCGTTGTACGGTTTTGCACAATCTGGTCTTGCAGCCTTTGCGGGGCCATGTGCTTTAAAAACGTGCATTTTCATTTTAGGCTTACGGACCCTGTTCAAATGGTTCACTTATGTAATGGGCAAAATGGAACGTTCAATTGCATGGTAACGCCTGGTACACTCAGACAGAAAAGATTCATAGGTGAATCCATCCGGGACATAAATCGGCTGGCAGTCCCGGCTAACCGGACTTGCAGCCCGCATAGCTTTTTTAGGGTCTTTCGGCATCCAGTACAAAAACTCGTCTTCCGTAATCTTACCTTCTCTCAAGGCTATCTTGAAGATCGGTGTACCCGGAAAAAGCATTGTAGCTGTGTAGGAGAAGGCGTTGAGCTGCAAGGATTTGGCAAACGCTTCGGTCTCACGCATGTCATCGCGAGTCTCCCCTGGAAAGCCGACCATAAAACCGCATCCGACTTCGATGCCTGCCCGTTTCGTTTCGTCAACGGCTTGCTGTACCTGTTCCAGTCCAATGTTTTTGCCCATTGAGGCCATCACGTTATGGGAAGCAGATTCAATGCCGTATTTTATGTATCGACAGCCGGCCGAAGCCATCATATCCAGTATTTGACCATCGACCATGTCAACCCGCCCCAAACAGCTCCACTTTAGCTTTTCCGCAAACTTCCGCATGCAGCTACAAAATTCGCGCATCCATTCCGGTTCTCCCACGAAGGTATCATCGGCAAAAAAGATTTCCCGGATTGCAAATCTATTTATAAATGCCTCGATTCGTTCTGCCAACACAACCGGCGACAGCCGGCGCACGACTCCCCCCCACGTATAGGGGCTCGAGCAGAAAATGCATTTTCCCGGGCAACCGCGACTACTCGAGAGAACAATACCATTGCTCCCCGTCAGAAACTTTCCCAATCTTTGGCTCATGTATTGTTGGACGAAGCTGTTTTCCTGCTCATTATCTATTCGGCTGATTGCATTCAAATCGATCCGTTTACGATTGAATGAAAAATTCACGCTGCCGTCCGGATTCCTTGAGGCTACGCCGGGAATTTGGTCCATCGGATCGCCCCTGGCGATTTCAAGCATGGGAGATTCGCCTTCCCCCACGACTACCGCGTCAATTTGAAGGTGAGCGTTAAGTATTTGTCTGAAAAAGCCATTACAGTGCGGTCCCCCCATGACCACCGTGCATGAAGGGTTGGTAGCTTTGATCAATTCGGCACAATGATAGGCGGCATGGCATGTAGCGGTCAGCGTAGTGATGCCGATAACTTCATACCTACAGAGAGTGGGTATTTCGTCAAAACGTTCAAGCACCTTCACTTGGGAAGGTACTCCATGACGCAACAGATATGCTTGAATATCAAGAATTCCATATGGCATTGTGTAATTTTGAACGGAACAAGAACTGCCATCAGGATATTGGTCGGGCGGTTTTAGTAGAGCCAGTTTCATTTCAGTGTTTTCAGGCAAGTGATCTTTTCTTGGCTATGCAGTACATTACATTGACATCCGACGTCAACCGAGCAATCAACTCGTTTTCAATGACAAAGTGTGAATTGATCAACGCACGAAATTCTTCTTCAATATAGCGATGGAGGTGGTATGGATTTCCTGGATTAAAAGGTTCCTTGATCGGGGCTGAAATATACAGTTTGCCATTTTTATTTAGGTGGTTGCTGAACAATTGAATGGCACTTGCGCCAATATCGGATGCAACATGCTCGATCCCCTCAAGGCAGATGATTAAATCAAAAGATCGATTCAAATCAAAACTCCCCATGTCAGCCTGCAAAAACTCGATTTTATGATTCGTAAAATGGCTTTGGGCATAGGTAATCGCCTCGGCACTGATATCGATTCCAATCACACTGTTGGCGGAATATAAGAAGGACGTACCCCACCCACAACCACACGGACAATCGAGCACATCTCTGCCTGCCGATAGCGCGTTGGCTTTTTCATAACGTGATGTGTGTTCTTTCAGCCACACACTACCATCGCAAAAAGCAGGATCATCAGGATGAGCGCGTTCTGCCATAGCTATTCCTTATATTTTCAAAAATGGCAAAGTAGCTGTCGGCCATTACTTCTGGAGTAAACTCGCTCTCATACCGTTTTCTGCCATTTGCCTGGATTCGTTGATAGCGTTGAGCATTCTTATGCAACTCACAAATCTTTTGCGTAATGCTGAACAAACCCTCCGGCCGGATGCAGTCAATTCCGTCGGTACCGAAATCAGAACCAGTAAGCAAAAGAGGAGTTTCCAGCGCCCAGCACTCCACCGGAACGCTGCCGATCTGATTTCCGCCGATAGGGGTATACACGAAATAACTTTCTGCAATCACTTGTTCGCTTGCCGATTTATCGCTCGGATAACAAACATGCCGGACTTGATCGGGATACCTGTTGCGAAGCTGGCAAACGATTTCCTGGCCTTCCGGGTCCACAATCGTTCCACAGATTATAAATTGTTCTACGGGTGTCTGTTCGATTAAAAGCGGAACCACCTCTGCAATTTCCCAGCAGCGTTTCCAATGGTTCCTGGCACCGATAAAACTTCCAACAAATGCAGCCTGGTTGCGTTTTTTTGGCAACACCCTGAGTGCTCGGTATTGGTCTGACAAAACGAGTGCGTATTTGGTATGGTAAACATTGACTTTCGATGCACCGATCTGTTCAAGTCGAGCAATATCGTTGATATGCCAAGTGATAATTCCATCTGCGAGATCAAGAACCTGCAACCACGCTTGGTGCATTTTTTCTGAAATCACATCTTTTGAATTGTTGTGCAGCGGATAACCGGCCCTGGCACCCGCCTGTTCAAACGTAAATACGCAAGGAATCTTGAGCTGATCTTTCAGATATCTGGTCAGGTCAAGGTTAACGCCGTTCAGGTTGCTGATCATATCGAACTGTCGTTTGCCTATCCTTTGCAAAAACCAGGCGTAATCATCTGGATCAATCCAAATGTTTTCGCCTTTTCGAATACATTCTAGGTGCCCATAGTTGTCATACTCAGGGTATCTGCTGCCATCTTTAAACTTTAGAAAAATTTCAGGTGAGAGATTGACGGTGTGGGTCCCATGGCGACTCCCCATCAATTCATAACACCGAGTGGTACTCGAAACATAATTTTTCAGGTACCCCAAGGTGCCGACCGACAGAGAAAGAATGTTCATTGTAGTCTTCATCCACGGTTCAAAGAATTTTTGTTTTCCAGATAATTGAACATACGGCGACGATTTTTATACATCTGCTCGAAATAGAGACCATGAATATGGACCACAGGGGGTTCGTTCAGGATGTTGAAGGAAGCATCGGCCCGGCAGATTTGCAGATTATACTGAGACAGATCACGTGAGAGAATGTCGATTTTAAAACTGCCTGGATTGTCCCAGATCTCGCATCCAGGAAGTGGTTTGAAGACGGCCAAGCTGGCCATTACATGTGGGGTCCGCTCAAGCAGAGAGATGTTCAGGTCGACTGTGCGTTCCGTTTCGCCCGGCGTATTGATCATCATCAAAATACGCACATTGATACCGGCCTCAGCAATCCGTTGGCAACATTGATGAACCTGTTCAGGTGTCTGGTCTTTCTTCAAGGCTTGCAACACGGAGGGATCACCACTTTCGACACCGACGGCTATTTCGTGACATCCGGATTCACGCATCGCCTTGAGCAGTTCTTTGTCCAATAAATGTACGCGCGTTGAACATTTCCAGGCGATATTTAGCGGTTTCAACAATCTGCAAAGTGAATCAGTGTATTCTTTTTTGAGGGTAAAAACCTCATCCGAAAAACGAAACTGGCGGATGCCCAAAGTTTTAATCACGTGGTCGATTTCATTTGAAATATTTTCCGGAGATCTGGAACGATATTGACGTTTCCAAAGGGAAACAGATCCGCAAAAGGCACATCGAAATGGACATCCTCGTGAGCCAACGATCACCGTGGATCCATGGAGGAAAAAATTCTGGTTGAAAGCGAAAATATTGCCGCCTTGATAATCGAGAAGGTCCCTTGCCGGCCAGGGAAGCGAATCAAGATCATCGATTCGGTCCGCCGAGTATATTTTTTTAAGTTTCCTGCTGGAAATATCGTCGGCTATCTTGAAAATTACCGTCTCACCTTCGCCGCGGCAGATAGCATCAAAAACGCCTTCACTGTCGCCGCATACAGTTGCATGAAATCCTCCAAGAATTACCGGTCTGTTGTGTCTTTTTTTTAGATAGATGGCGATCTCAACCGCAGCAGGATAGTCCAGTGACGTGGCGGAAACTCCATAAAAGTCCCCCTCGGGAATGCCATCAAGCTCCGCAGGACTTAAATCCCATAATCTATACAGGATGGGTTCATGGTCGATCCCATGTATACCTCTTCTCAAGCTCGCAGCTAAATAGAGCAACCCGATAGGTGGTTGAGTACGCTGCTGAACCAGATATGAGTGGGGTGGATCAATCAGTATGATTCGCATGGGGTTTTAGATTACCTTATTCAGAATCCTGAGGTAGTCGCTGCGGTGTTGTTCAGTCAAAAGAGCCGCTTGCTTGCGCAATTTTTTGCCCGTTTCAATCCATGCTTCAGGATCGGAATGAAACCGGTAAAGACTATCGCAGATATCATCGGTAACATACGGATCACAAAACTCAATTTTATCCGATATCTCGGGCACGCCTCCCGCATTGAATGCCAGAACTGGAACGCTTGCGCACATAGCCTCTGCAACGGAGCGGCCCCATGTGTCGTAAAGACTCGGATGAATGTACATATCGCATGACGCGAGAAGTGAGGGCCAGTTTGGAGATTGCGGTAAATAATCAAAACAATATTCAGCAGCCCATTGATGGACCTGTGCCTTGTTTGTCCCCACGTGTCCAACGCAGGTAAAACGCCAATCGCCGAGTTCGGATCGCATGTTGGAAATGGACTCAAAGAAAAGGGGGATACCCGCAAATTTTCGAGGCAAAGTGAAATTGATCTGCATCAATATCGATTTATATGGTGATTTTTTCGGTTCGGCTGTTTTTGTTTTCCTGAATCGTCCGGGTACAATTCCGGTATTGGTGTGATCCAAACCCCAAAACCCACCAGGCAAATGGGTGATAATGACCCCGGGGATCTCTCGAACAGCAATCTGTCGAAGGAAGTCACTGATGCAGACCACAAGCCGTGCACCTGATAGAACCTGGTTAACCTGCCTCAGCAATGGCTCTACACAGTGGATCTCCTGCAATTCATACCAGACATCCCCTTGCACATGCACGACGTAGGGAACATGACAGCCCTCGAGTTGGGCAAGGATTTCAGGGTCCGTGTATGTCTGTGTGAAGATCAAGTCGGCTGCAGGCTGTATCTTAGAACTTTTTGTAATTCTGAATAATTCGGCTACAACGGGTGATTCAACCAAGGACAAGTGCGACATCAGTTCGCGGCGCTGCAGAATGTGAAGGTGCGGTTTGCGGGTCATGACATGTTCTTCAATGAGGTACTCTGGATGGTTTTGAGCGCATGTTCGAGTACCGTTTGGTGAGTATTCAGGGGGTGACTCATACGCCTGATCAGGTATTGGGGCTGAAGCGATCTGTCGGAGGAATCATATATCGTAAAAACCCACTTTTCACTCATTTCCGCATTACCGAGGATACAATTGGATGATGATGTTTGAATCAGGTATCGTCGAAGAATCGGATCAACGATCCGATTCAGGGGTATGTTCTCCAGCGTTCGATATAGCAGCGCGTTGCCTTCTGTTATGTAACCTGTTCGCACGAACGCGGCTGCTAAGAGGGGCGATATTATAGCTGCCGACATTTTAGTAAAGTCCAAGAAGCTAACCAATCCAAGTAGTTTATTATTATCATTGGTGGCTTCAGCGCAAAAGGCCTTCAAAACCGAGCGCTGAGATTCCGGCAAAGTATCTGTGTCAACGGACATTGCGGAGATCGACTTGTCTTCCACATCGTAAAATTCCATAAGCACCGTCTGACAGATAAACTCACTTGACGGCATCGTATCCCGATATCTTTCCAGTTCTTTTTTCGCTTCACGAAGCTTTCCGGTATTTCTTAAAAAAACAGCGCGAAGATAGGGCCGGTGGACAATCGCAGGATCCAGCTTCAGTGCTTCCTGATAACGCCCCAGTCGAAACAAGATTTCAAACAATATTTTATTGGTCGCTTCGGTTCGATGGTGATGATATTCCCTGACCACGTCCAGGGCCTCGATGAAAGCTCCCCATCTTTGCAAGACAGTGAGGGTTACATCCAGACCGACAACATCGACAGGAAGCCACTGGGTGTGTGTTTTCCAGTCAGAAAACCACTCCTTTCTGCCAAGAAGTCGCGCTGCCAAGAGTTTTGAAAGTCGCACGGCAACTTGGTCACTGAACGCTTCCCATGTCCCGACCAATCTTTCAGCAAAAACGGAGGTAATTTCAACAACTCCGATGATCAACAAAAGGGTAATCAGTGAAGGTCCGCCGCCTTCTTGTTCTTTTATGATAGCGGGGTTGAGGAGTCTTATAGCCATGTCAAATTGTTCGGCATTTATCAGACAGGGCAGCAGCTTGACAAGCTGATCGGGAGTGACAGCATTTTTATTATCGATTTTTTCCAGCAACGCCCTAGCGCGATCATAATCAGCTTGGCGAGTATGAATGTTCGCCAGATTGAGAATGGCATTGATGTGGTCAGGGTTTTGCTGCAATGCCTCAGAAAAGCAATTCATTGCAGCATCGTGACGGCCTTCCTCCATATGTAACAACCCAAGCTGAAAATGCACCGCTACATTGCCGAAACCGGTGTCTATCGCTTTTTTGAAAAACAGTCCAGCTTCCTCTTTACTTCCCTTGATTTTGTTTGTCAAACCCAATTGGGTATATGCATTGCCATCAGAAGGATTAACGGTCAACAGCGCATTGAATTTCTCCTCAGCTTCTTCGTAGCGCCTTTTTTTCATATAAACCATACCAGCGCCATAGTGGATCCAGTCATAGTTTGGATTCATGTTTGTACTCACATCATTCATCTATTTCGTGGAATATCGTCCCGTCTCGTCTCAACTTCATTTCCTGTCAAATCCTTCGGGGTGTGCCTTCATCCATTTCCATGCATCAGCTACCATATTATCAAGTTTTCCTCGGTGGGATACCCACCCGATCTCATTTTGAACGGTTGATGAATCAGCATATAAAACAGGAGGGTCCCCTAATCGCCTGGCACCTTCATAGGTTTCAAAATCGACGTTTGTTATATTTTTGCAGGCCTTAACGACTTCCTTAACAGAATAGCCGAGGCCTGTTCCGACATTATAAAACTTCATGTCACCCGGTTTGAGCATATTGAGTGACTTAATGTGTGCATCAATTAAATCAAGAACATGAACATAATCCCTTACACACGTTCCATCTTTTGTCGGATAATCAGTTCCGAAGATGTCTATCCTTTCCCTTTGTCCTATAGCAGCTTGGAGGCATAGCGGGATGAGATGGGTCTCAGGCCTATGAACCTCCCCTATTCTCCCAGATGGATCTGCACCCGCAACGTTGAAATATCTGAGAATTACAAAACAGAAACCTTCGGGAGACTGATCCGAATCGGCAAAATCTTTGATTGCCTGTTCGACCATCAGCTTTGAACGACCGTA
>DAOWNV010000196.1 GCA_030642405.1 Desulfosarcina sp. | reverse complement strand
TGTTCAGCTTTTTTCTTTTTGGCACCGGCCAAAATGTTTTGCAGGTCCTCAAAATCAGCAGGCTTCAACAAGTAGTCGAAGGCACCCAGCTTCAGACCTTCAATGGCTGTTTCCGTAGAACCATGACCGGTCAACAGAATTACCTCGACCAACGGATATTTGTTTTTAATTTCCCTTAATGTCTGTATGCCGTCCATGCCCGGCATCTTGATGTCGAGGATAACGACGTCAATGTTTTTTTTTTCAAGATTTTCAAGACACATCTTGCCGTCATACGCCGGTGTCACCTTATCGCCCTCCTCTTCGAGACGCATGGAAAGCATCTCCACAAAATCTTTTTCATCATCGACCAGCAATATCTGAGTAGGTATTTTAATCATCTGACATCCTCCTTGGATGGTTTATCTTGGACCTGACGTTTGTTTATGCTTCGCGCTGATTAGGGACCTGTACCGTAAACTGCGTACCATGCCCGAGCCGACTTTCCACGTCAATGGTTCCTCCGAGCTTATCCATGATTTCACGGATCACAAACAGTCCGAGCCCGGTTCCTTCACCCGGTGACTTGGTGCTGAAAAACGGTTCGAAAATTTTATTCAGATTCTCCTTTGGAATCCCGGACCCGGTGTCGATAACCGCAATGGAGACACCCGAACCAGCGGATTTCAAATCAACTGATATCCTTCCTCCTCCTGGCGTTGCATGGATAGCATTGCTCAACAGATTGATCATCACCTGGCGAATCTGATTTGGATCCACCCATATTGTCGTTGGATCTCCGATCCTTTGCAGCACCACCGATATATCTCTGTCCTTGGCTTCTCGGTTGACCAGTTGAATGGTCTCTTCCACTAGTTGTTCAACATCCACTTCCGCCAGTATGGATTCGGTTTTCCGAACATTTCCCAAAAGCTGGTGGGTAATGGTTCTCGCACGTTTGACGCTTGTATCGATCTTCTCCAGCGCTTTTTCAAATACTTCCCGGCGCGGCATGTCGGCCAATTCATCTTTTTTAATCAATGAACTCAGATAACCTGCCGCTTCTTTGATAATGGCCAGCGGATTGTTTATTTCGTGGGCAACGCCTGCCGCTAATGTTCCCAACGCCGCCAGCCTTTCCGTTGCGATCATCTGCTGCTTAATGCGAGCCTTGAACTCAGCGGCCTCCTTTTTCTGTTTTCTCCCTACAATTTTATCATAGGCCTGAACAATTTTTCTCAACAGATGATCGAACTCCACGGGCTTGGTCAAGTAATCGTAGGCACCGGATTTGATTCCCTCCACACCATCTTGGGTGGCGGCATGGCCGGTCATCAGGATCACCTCAGTTTCCCCATAGGCTTTCTTAATCAGGTGAAGAGCCTCTATGCCGCTCATGCCCGGCATCTTTACATCCATCACAACGACATCCATGGGGTTTTCCGAAAGCAATGCCAGGCACTCTTCGCCGTTACCTGCCTGATGGGCGGTTATTCCCCTTTTCTGCAAACGTTTGGCCAATGTTTTCCTAAAATCGGCTTCATCATCCACCAGGAGCAGCCGGATACGATTTATTTTTTTTTCAGGTTCCATGTCGTTTTACTCCACACGTGGAATGTGTTCACTAAAACAAATATCTATCTCGTTTTTATACAAGCCCCAATATCTTCCACCAGGTCGCGGCAACTATAATAAGTATTGTCAACAAAATCGGTGTTGCCACCAGACCGACGCGGGTGATATCGGATGCCTTGAATTCTTTGAAGCTGTACGCGATAGCGTTGGGCGGGCAACCGATGACCAGCAGCATGGCAAACGACGTCGACGTTCCCAGACATAAAGCCAGAACCCTGGGATCGACACCCTCCAACTGGGCTATGGGAATAACTATTGGCAAAATGAGTGCCGCCGCAGCCACATTGGCCATCGCATTTGTCACAAGGGCACCGAAAACCGCTACACCGGCAAAAAGCAGCAACCACCCTCCCCCTTTGACAAGCGGAAAAAACAGGTTGGCAAAATAGGCCGCCGCGCCGGAATCCCCCATGGCCAATCCCAGGGAAATGCCACCGCCGAATATAAACAAAGCGGTGCCCCACTCCAGGTTCTCATGGATATCATCCCATTTTAAGATACCGGCAATGACCAGCGCCGCAACCCCCAGCATACCGGTAATGGAATAGTGGAGGCCATGGAACTCTTTTGTCAACCACAATACAAAAGAGAGTGCGATAATGATCAAAGTAGTTTTTTCTCTGGATGACCAAGGACCGATCTCCTCATCAAGTTTCGGCAGCTTTATGTTGGGGTCCGGACGAAAAACCATGTAGACTATACCCACCGCAACCGGCACGGTAATGATGGCCATGGGCATGGCGTATTTAATCCATTCCATGAAGGTAATTTCGATACCGGTAAACTCCTTTAAGAAAGCTGCAGAAACCATGGTGCGCCCACCACCTACCAGTGTTCCCATCCCCCCGCAGGAACAGGCGAATGCCAACGAGATCAGCATAAATTTGGCCGTGCGGGAATGCGGCTCGATGCCTGCGGCCCGCATTAGCGGCAACATGGTAACAATGCCGATGGACACCGCTGCAGCGTCATGCATGAAAGAAGATGCCAGCCCCAATCCGATACTGATGATAAAGGTGAATCTGGTCACACTTGTGCCTGCTTTGGCCACGATAAAGTGCCCGAGCCGTTTCGTGATTCCGGCCTTGTCTAAGGCAATGGCAAAAATCAGACAACACATGATGAAGACAACCACCGGGTGCATATATGGGGCCCATGCGGTTTTAACATCCACAATCTGCATGAGCACCAGCATGACACCGATCAGGATGGCCGTAATTTCCAGTGGAATAGGCTCCGCCATAAAAAGAAAAATCAATACCGCTAATACCGCTAAAAAACGTTTGGCTTTTGGCGAAAGCCCGTCCATGTAATCAACCTGAACAGCATTTTGACAGCTGTCGGCTTTTTCTTTAAGATAAGTTCCCAACCCTTCTTTGTCTGCATCAGCGTTGGCCTTTATGGTATAAACCTCACCGTTTTCGACACCATCCGGCAACAGTGTGAAACGCTCGCTGACGCTTTTGTAAAAACTTTGATCCGGGTCACCCGATATTTTGAATTTTGTTCCCTCTGGTCTGGGAAGCATCAAAATTACTGCGCCGAGAACAAGAGCTATACCAAGTAAAAATGTTCTGGATTTGAAAAATGATGTCATCTAATTTCTCCCGTTCAAATATCGCTGACTGCATGAGCACTGGATTCATTTGGGGCTCGTTGATCATAGGCCTCACGAATTTTTAGGATCAGTTCATCCAACTCACACGGTTTGGTCAGGTAATCAAAGGCACCTTGTCGAATTCCTTCATGGGCAGCTTCGGCGGAGCCGTGTCCGGTGAGCATGATGACAACCATTGCAGGAACCATTTTTTTTAATATTTTCAGAATTTCAATGCCATCCATATCTTCCATTTTCAAATCAAGGACAGCGACATCAAAATCATCTTGTCGCAAAAGTTGAAAAGCCTCGGACCCGCTGTTTGCCTTGCCCACATGAAAGTTGCGTTTCGTAAGTCTGTTCGACAGGACGTTGACATACGCAACTTCATCGTCGATCAACAAAACCTTAATAGGAGTTAACCGTTTGTCTTTGTCACTTGCCATGAAGATTCTCCTTTAACCGGAAAGGCATGTGCTCCTTTTCGGTCCATAAATGAGAATTAGTAAAACAATTTATGGGCGGCGCAACGTAATTGCCTGAACGCGGGCCTCCATGATTTTTTGTTCCTGTTGCCGTTTGCGTTGGGCAGCTTCTTTGACCTTGGCAAGCAGTTGATCCATATCACAAGGTTTCATCAGGTAATCAAAAGCTCCCATCTTTATGCCATCGATGCCTGTCTCCACAGTCGCGTGACCGGTAAGCATAATGACCTCTACAAGTGGATGTTTGCTCTTAATTTCCTTTAGTGCCGTCATCCCGTCCATAACCGGCATTTTGATATCCAGAATAACGACTTCGATGCCGTCTTCTTCCGCCAACCGGGCCAATGCTTCCTTGCCGTCATGGGCTGTAACGATCTCGATATCTCTTTTCTTCAATCTCTTCGCCATTGTTTCAACAAAAGGTTTTTCATCGTCAGCAAGAAGAATTTTTGCGATACTCATGGTTTGTCCCCTTTCTCGTTCGCCGATAGCGGCTATGGATTTCGTTTATCTTCTCATCCTATTAATTAATACAAAAAGTGGTATCATTTCAAGTGCGTCGAGCTATAAACCTTTTTCTCCTGTTGAGGTGCAGTATCAGGTATTGCCGGAATCCGAATCGTAAAGGTGGTTCCCTCGCCTTTTTGACTTTCAGCATGGATATCTCCGCCTATTTTATTAATAATCCCGTAGCAAATGGAGAGCCCCAGCCCAGTTCCCTTTCCCACCGGTTTGGTAGTGTAAAAAGGATCGAAAACGCGTTGCAGATTGGCCCCGGCAATACCGATTCCGGTGTCGGAAACCGTCACTTCAACATCATCGTCAACCCGTCTGGAAGTAAAGGTGATTTCCCCCCCGCTTTTCTCCATGGAATCCAGTGCATTGTTTACTATGTTCAAAAAAACCTGTTGCATTTCGGTTTCCGACGCTAAGATGAGTGGCAAGTCTTTTTCCAGATTGGTATGGAGTTCGATATTGCTGAATTTCGCACGCTGAGAAGAGAGGTACACAATTTCCTCGAGCAAGTCGTTTATCGGGAGTTCAATGGCTCTAGAATCGGTCTTTCGTGCAAAGCTCAGCAGCTTATGGGTAATCTCCTTGCAGCGCTGGCCCTGGGTATTGATCTGCTTCAGCGCTCTGTATAATTCTTCCAGGTTTTCGCTTTTTTCTAACTCTTCTTCTTCGAGTAGATCTTGAATCCAGCCGGCTTCTTCAATCATAATTGCGACAGGATTGTTGATTTCGTGCGCGATACCGGCCGCCAGTTCTCCAATGGATGCGAGCTTTCCCGTTTCTATGACCTGTTGGGAGAGCATATCTTTTTCTTTGTCGGCAAGTTCTTTTTCTTCATCGGCCTTGGAGACCCGCCTGATCAATTGCTGGGAGACCACCAGACTGGTGGCAACAATGACCAACGTGCCGATCAGGATGATCAGCAAGGCAATTCGTTGTGCGTTTCTCAATTCGGAGAAGGCGTCTTTGACATCCTGCCGCAGTATCATTATCCAATCACCTTTTTTGAGATGAGTAACTGCATACAGGGCTTCCTGACCATTGCTCTTCTTTTTGCGTAACAAAAAGT
>DAOWNV010000227.1 GCA_030642405.1 Desulfosarcina sp. | reverse complement strand
CCCCCTGATGTAGGCGGCCCCGAGTCCATCCTTATTACCCCCCATAAGATGCAAGTTGGGATATCGCGTCTGGCATTGCTTTACGATCGCCGCCGTGCCATCCGGTGAATGATCGTCGACGACAAGAATATGCATGCGGTGTGGCATCGTTTCGAACTGTGTTTGCAGTTTTTCGATCAGCGCTTCAATATTATCGCGTTCATTATAGGTTGGGAGGATGATTACGACTTTTTTCGCGTTTTCTTTCAATTGGAATTAAACCTTTCCAAAAATATTTAAGTACTGCTTTTGCAGTTGTACCGGCATTGATTTTTTCCGTTGCATAACAATATTGACTTTTTTCGCGGCCCTAATTTGGAGATAAAACTTCTTCTTTAGTAAATGGGATGCGAAACTTTAATACCCATTGCCTGGATATGGATGTCCGGGCAAGTCCATCAATACAGGCAAGCCAATGGTTTTCTCCAATCTGATGTAAATCAAGTTGATGAAAGCCATCATAGCGCCAGACAGGTGTTTTGAGGTTAGCCCTTAAGGTGTCCGTTTCAATCTCAGGATACCCACATAACTCGTGCTCCGCATAATCAGTGGTTGTCAGCTCATCGATTTGGAACACTCTGACCCGATTGGCATATGTTGGCCAGTCATCTTGAGTAATTCTGAACAGCTTATTTTGGTAAAACAGCACCTTTCCTGCCGGTCGTGCGATGTTCGCATCTCCGTCGATGATTGGAGATGCAGGGTGCTCCTTCCATGGCCCGTATATGGTATCTGAATGGTAGAGACGCAACGTACCGTCTCCTACCGGATCGGTTTCAGTAAAAATCCACCATCTGCGGTCATATTGAAATATCGTCGAATCGCTGAACGACAAACCACTCATCAAAGTTGCTTCATACTGCCAAACAAATGGAAATTCCGTAGATCTGTAGAGTCTGATTTCTTTTCGGGCATTGGTTTCCGGAATCATAAAATAGCTGTTTCCTGTAAAGAAAACGTGTGGATATGATAAATGGAATGGCTCATCCAAAACGATCTGTTGATATTCCCATTTAATGCCATCGTTGCTTACCGCAATCCCAATATCTCCATTCCCTGACTTATTATTCATCACCTCAAAGAACATATACCAGCTGTTTTTTTCACGGATCATAAATGGATCCGCCACAAATTCTGCATCGACATCATCCACATCTCCGGCAGTTAAAACCGGATTGCCGATCACCTTGGTTTCACTGAGATGAAAAGGGTCTTTTCCCACAACAATACCAATTGAAAAAATATAATTCGTGTTTGTATATGTATTTTCTTTGCTCAACTCCAGAAATGGAATATCGAGTTTGAGAATTCTCAATGATAGTATTATCATGGTGCAAATGAGTATTATTGACAATACCCAAACGAAATTTTTTTTTAACCCCATCGGCATCTCTCAACCGGCTATATTCAAGACATTACGAATCAAAGTGAGTCCAAACCACTTTTGCCACTTTCTTCCGTCCATTTTCATTGATAGCTCTCTGATTCGGCTGTCATAAAGGCATATAAACTTTAGCGGCACGGAGCATATCTTCAGGTGTGCCGATGTCAATGTAGCTGCCCTTGCTAAAAATGACATTGTCAATTTTCAGATCAGAAGATAGTGCTGATTGAATAACATCACCCACAAAGATTTCGTTGATTGATGATATATGGAGATCCATGCCGGCATCCAATCGTTTCTCCTGATCTTGAGTAACAAAATAATGCATAAACCGTGTAAAGGAATCATTCCAAACAGCAACGATCCAGGTATATTTCAATTCCGTTTGAGTTGGCTTTATTTGAATATCACGAACCTTACCGCTATCATCCAAATCTACCATGTCCGTTTTTTTCGAATTTGTTGCGGGGAAAAGGCCTAAAACAAGATCTGCCCGGGAAATCAGTTGCCGTTTCACCAATTGAGCAAATGCATCTTTGGGTTCAAAGATTATATCCGGAAAACCAAAAACGACCTGTTTATCCTCAATAAAGGGCAACGCACTATCTAATGTGTAAGGCACACCGTACGGAAGATCGACCATGAGATAACCGATGGGCATATTTACCAACGACCCATTGCCGAAATAAGCCGGGATATCCCATTTACCCCGCCGTAGAATAACAAATACTTTTTTCGTACCGGCAATATGCATGCTTTCCAGCAGGTATTGGGCGGCTACCTTGGGACGGATATTCCCGTTTTTTCCCAATGATCCAAAGCCCACTGGAAAGATTTCCTTGCTACAGGGTAACGGAGAAACCCGGGAGGAGCTTCCCCCCGCAGGGATCAACCCTACCAACTCCGTAGCCTCTTTTTCTGATATTCCCATTTGGATGGTCTAACTAACGGCAGCCTGGTAAAAATGTCGATCCTGCTCGGCCCGAAGCTTATCACAAAGCCTGCCTTCGGGACGTTCAATATCCTGATACGTCAGCACCTGATCTTTCGGGATATCCCGAAGCAAGCGGCATCCTTCGGCAAGTCCGATAGGCAGCAGCTGTTCTGATTTCACGATATCCGAATTTTCGCCAAGGCCATAGGTCATGTAATAGCCCATGCCGTCAAGCACCTGTCCGGCCTTTAAATCGATTTTTGCGGCGGCCACGACATCCACGCAAGGCCCAAAGGTAGGCGTAATGGCCGCATCGTTGAAGAGGACGGCCCTGGCGGCGGTCAGCGGCACCTCGAAGTGGCACAGGTGGTACGGCGTATAGAAACAGTACAAGGGCCCGGTTCCCAGCTTGTACAGATTGAGATAGTGTTGCTGCCGGGGATGGTCATGGGTGCCTAAAACAAAAACGCCCGGGCCGGGCTCGGCACCGACCACATAGTCCACGATTCCCGGACCGTCCAGTACCGCTTCCAACGGATAAAGCGCAGCCACATCTTTTAGGGGGGTGCCGGCTTCCACCGTCGGGCCGAACATGCCCCGCTTGGCGACTTTCATGCCGGTTGCATTGGCGACAATGGCCTGCTCGAAAGAAATTTTCGTACCATCTGCAAAACTGGTCACCATATGCGGTTGTTGTCCCCACTGTTTAGCAAACGCAGCCTGCGTCGTGGGATTGCGGTATGGGTCCTGAAGTCCCTTGATATTCCCGCACAACACCGGCTTGACGCCGATGGTTTTAACAAATCGATAGAGATTCATGATGACACCCGGCTGGTCTCCGTCAGCATTGGTGATCACCACGCCGGCCTTATCCGCATAAACTTTCAGGATCGGGCCGATGGTGCCGTCGAGTTCGGCATTCATGAGCACCACGTGTTTGGCGTGGTTGATGGCTTCGAGTACCAGGCGCGCACTGTATTCGATGGTGCCGGTCACCTCGATGACGGCATCGATGCCTTCTGCCTGGCATACGGCCATTGCATTTTCGGTGATCGCCGGCGTATTCGCTGCAATCAGGCTTTCGAGCTGTTGAACCGTTTCAACGGCCTTGAAGTTATCCACACCCGCTTCCTGATAGGCTCTCCGGGCACCTTCGAGATGGCGATTGGCAATGGCCACCAGTTTCATTCCCTGAATGAAATTTGCCATTTGAAGGGCGATCCCCCGCCCCATAAACCCCGCACCGATCATGGCAACGCGAACGGGGTTGTTCTGTGCTTCCCTTTTCTTCAATTCGCTATCCACAATGATCATATGCTAATCTCCAGTTAGGTAAAATCAGGCCAATTTCCGTCTTTTTCTGAAATGCTTATAACTTCCATCGGCCATTGAATGCCGATTTTCGGATCATTCCATCGAAGGCCAAGTTCAGAACCCGGTGAATAGAATTGTGAAACGAGATAAGTCACTTCGGTATCGTCTGACAGGGTTATAAAACCGTGTGCAAAATTTTGGGGTACAAACAACATTTTATAATTATCGGCAGTTAGCTCGATTCCAATCCACGCTTTGTAGGTCGGCGAGTCTGATCTCAAGTCGATGATGACATCGTAAAGCGCGCCTTTAGTGCATCGAACCAGCTTGGTTTCTTCAAAGGGTGATTTTTGGTAATGCATCCCCCGCAGGGTACCCCGGGTTCTGCTTAAGGACATGTTTGCTTGGGCGACATCGGGAATCAGCCCGTTTGCCTCAAGCTCCTTCTGGCAAAAAATCCGCGCAAAAAAGCCTCGGTCATCCTGATGCTTTTCCAATTCGATGATAAACGCACCTTTTAATTTGGTTTCATTAAAAATCATGGCCGTCTCTCCACTTTCAAAAATCTCTCCGTCTGTATTTTAGCGCCTTGGAAATAATAAATCATCCCATCCGGCAGAATATAGAGCACCTCGAATGAATCTTATTTCCACCTGAGGTCATCGCCTAAAAGGCCGTCAACCAGCAGTTGATTTAGCATTTTCAGTCTGATCAGTTTCGAATCCCTGAAATGGGTGTCGCTGAAAGCCATGGCCTGGAGCCCGTCTCTCAATTCCACGATGGCGTCGACCAACGTGCATTGGGGCTGGTGATTCGGAGCCACTTTTTTAAAAAGATCAAAATTGACACGGTAAGATCGCTTATCGGGCATCGCGTCCGTATTAATGGAAACCTTGATACCGGGGATTACCGATGCCACGGCTTCGGCCAGGTCCTTGACTTGGTAATTCCAATCGTTGCTTCCGACATTGACCGACAGGCAACTCCCGCCCACGGCGGCATCCCGACCAATGGCCCAATCAATCGCCCTGGCCATATCCCTGACATTGATGAGCGGCCGCCAGGGTGTCCCATCGCTTAAAATAGTTATTTCACCCGAACTGACGGCCGCGGCGACAAAATCATTGAGTACCAGGTCCAGACGCAATCGTGGACTCATGCCACAAGCAGTTGAGAACCTCAGGCATGTCACT
>DAOWNV010000140.1 GCA_030642405.1 Desulfosarcina sp. | reverse complement strand
GTCGCCGGAGAGAATACTTCCCGAAAAAAAATTGACCGCTGTAAGCCACCCTGCATATCCCATTACACCAATAACCGGAAGATTAAAAAGCAGTTGAAGCGACCCGCCGCTCAGACGGCGCCCAACCTGTGACAACTCGTTTTCCAGCGCATCATTCCAGATTCGGGAAAGACGCCTTGCCACCTCTTCTCCACTGCCCGGTGCCCGCTGCGCCTCCCTTACCGATGGGATAAACCGCGCCTCGATGAGCATCTCGGCAATATCTGGCCAGGCCCTGGCGATACTGGAATCGTATCGGTAAAGAGCCACTCCGGTCCCAACGCCACTATCCGCCCTTGACACCTCTTTTTTCGAATCAGAATAATGGCGTACGGCCGAAACGGCCCCGAAAACCTGACGTACCGGATTTCCGAACCGCAACAGCGAAGTGATGCCGGTTCCGAAAACCAGGATTCTGGTCCAGACGACCACCAACCATCCCACAGGGCCTATCCAACGCTGCGCAAGCCGCTGATAAAGCCGGACATTGATGCCAGGCGTCAAGCCGGTACCGTCCCCTTGAAAAGCGTCAACTGCCTGGTTCATGGCCTCGGCTTCCGACTCATCCATCCGCACAAGAGCTTTTTTCAGCGTTTCACGCTCCTTTTGCGCCTCTTCCCGTACGGATTGTCCAATGGTTCTTCTCAGGCTGTGGGCGTTCTCCATACGGCGGTCGACGGAGTAGCCGGATTGATTGAAGGTCTCCTCAAGCAATTTCTGCAATTGATCAAACTGGTCACGGCTGTGCTTGGGTACGGTCTGTGGATCCCATGCTGGAGCAGTTAGATGGCTTTTTGCAGATACACACAATACTTTCGCCGGTTCGACAGACCATGCACTACGGATGTAGTCGGCAAATTCAGGCATGATGGTATCGGTAAGTTCGGTTTCCGCCAGCCGATCGCATTTATTTACCGCAACCACCAAGCTTGAACCGCTAAACAATTTAACGTAGGGAACCATAAAATCGGTATGGTCTCTCCGTTTCGGGTTCTCACCGTCAAACACGCAGATCAACACATCGGATAGGGTGATCGCCTGATGTATAATGGGAATGTGTCGTTCCCGGTGTGTACTGTCTGTATCAGGTGTGTCGATAAGAATCACATTTTCCAGCGCTTGTGCCGCCTCATCGCTGCGCACTACAATATTTTTGGTCCCAAGTTGTTCAACCAGCTGGTTCGCATCGGCGGTTCTCCTGCAAAACGCCACAACATTTTTTGTGGTTGGCCGCCGGTGGCCGGTGGGAGACAAATCGTCTTTTCCACCCAGTGCGTTAAGCATAGTGGATTTACCGGATCCGCAAGGTCCGACAAGGGTAACCACTAACTTTCGGTCAAACCGCTCAGCAAGCTGATCCAACATGACAAGCGCCTCTTCACAGCTTTTTTTCAATCCTGCAGCTGGACGCCAGAGAGAAAGGTTACCGAGGGTTTCGGCCAACTCACGGATGTCAGACCGAACGGATTCCAGTTCTGCTACGGACCGCAAGTGGGTCACTTGAAAATCCATCATGTCCGTTTCTCCAGTGCTCGACTACAATGGGTCAAACTTTTAGCCATTGATGCAATCCTTTCTTTGGAATCGGAAATGACTTCATAACCCTTTTGAAATAATGGGCCTGTTATCTTTTCTTCAAACAAGGCTTCGACAGCCGTCAATTTGTGCGTGAGCCAGGCTTGGGCCACCGGGGCCAAAAGGATTTCAAGTTGTTTGAGGTCCGCCTTTTTTAACCCTGCCGTAGCAGGAATGGCGACCAGGGCATACAAATCGTTGAGTCCAAACAAACCGGCCAGTTTGACCTTGATCCCAGTAGCACCAACCGGATCCCCGGTGTGCAGGACATAGGTCACTGCAACGGTTGCAGGGATGATGTTGAGCATGGCGGCAGCGGTCTGGCGGATCTGATCCATGGTCGTCATTCGGGAGCGCTGCTCGCTGACCAATAGCTGCAGTTCGGCCTCCAGCTGCTGGGTCAGACCGGGTCCTGTTTCCTGCTGACGCAATAGATCATCGACGATGTTCGACCAGTTTTTACTGCGCAAAATGGCTTGTGTTCCTTCAAGACACGGATGAACGGGAATTTCAAAGGAGCGGGTTACCGCATCGGTCCGCTGGTCGGAAACACTGATTTTCCCGGTCAATTGACGGATGGATTCGCGAAACGAATCAATCTTCGGATCGCTGTCCGTCAATTGCAGGTGGACGAACCTGTCCACCGAAGCCTTTCGCAAACTATTGGCAGCCCGGATAAAATCCGATTCCATAACCGCAGCCGTATCACGTCTGTTTGGTTCGGTAGAGCCTTTCCGGCCGCGCCTTATCCATTTTGCGGTCTGCATCAACAATCGGACCGGCGTCTCTACGACCTTTCCGGTACTGCGCATGACCTTTACATGAGAAGGATCGGTATCCTGCCAGATTTCAGAAAACCGGCCAATGACTGCATCCATGGGCAGGTGCCTCATGGCATCTTGAACGCATTGCTGTTGAATTTTGCGTAACGCCTTTAGATATAGATCCAAATGTATTTTGGAATCACCGGATTCTTCGAGATAGGTTTGCCCTTGAAGAATCACATCACTGAAAACGGATCGATGAAGTTCTCCCCTGATTTTTCTTGGGTCAAGTTGGGTCAAAGTCTCGATGATGCCTGGTTGCCCCGGTTTAACCGGTTCCACGACCACGGGGCGAAGTCCGGCGGCAACCCGGTTGTCCTCTACGGCACGAAATACACCCAGCACATGGCGGTCTGCCTCGTCGCCGTATAAGTTGCCGGCAACCGTATCGGCATGATCGAGGACTTCCTCTTCGGTAAAACCGGGATAGGCCCGATAGACTAGCAAACAATTCCGGGTTCCTACGGTGGTAAGCATTCGCGCTATGAAATCGGTGTTGTCCCGGTTGTTGTAATTGGCATTGGTAAACATATAGATGAAAACATCGGTGGCCCGAAGGGATTGCTCCGCCATCTCCCGATTCTGGTAGCTACCCTGGGATCCGGTATCAAAATCGGGTGTATCCATCAATGCCAGGCCCGCAGGAAGGGCTGAACCGTAGTGGAGTAAAGGATCCCCGGGGGTCGTCAACTGGTCCGGATCTGAAAGCTCCTGCGGCGGGCAACCGAGTAGATCGAACAAGGCATCGGCAATTTCCGGGGTATGCCGGTAAGATGACCGAACCGAAACAAGCAGCCTGCGGTTAATCCCCGCCCGTCCGGCGACAGGAGAAGTCGTTTCGCCCACAAGAGCGTTAAACAAGGTGGACTTACCCGATGATCCGCCGCCGCAAATGGCCGCTACTATTGGAAAATCAGGCATCAGACGGGGAAGCAACCGGGTGTTTACCGCCTCTATCCATGCTTCAACCGTCGGCTTTGACGCCAACAATATCCCATCGGAAATAGTCGAAACCTCATCTCTGAGAATTCGTAGGGCATCGATGGTTTCATCATCATAAAGGGGACCCACCTTAAAGCATTCTCCTTTCACCTCGTTTGTTTACCGTACATGACGCAGTGGTTGACAAATTGCTCCAGGTCCTCATCTTAAGATAAACCAAGTAACAACATGAATCCTTAGCCTACTCCCCTTTCATCTTATCCCAAAAGGCCTTACCTGCGTTTTCCCGGCGGTTGCCACCCGGTGGGGGCGGGGGAGCTAAAGGGCCGGTTTGCGGCCTTCCGCCCCGCAGCCGACGAATACGTTCTTCCATGGGCGGATGTGTTGAAAACAGCTTTTGCAGTTTCTCTCCGGACAAAGGGTTCACGATGAACATATGGGCTGTTGACGGATTGGCATTCATGGGAATTTGCCGTGAATAACTACCGAGCTTTTCCAGGGCGGTGGCCAGGCCCTCAGGGCTTCCGGCAATTTTGGCACCAGTTGCATCGGCGAGGTATTCCCTTGACCGGGACACCGCCATTTGGATGATCATGGCCGCCATGGGAGCAATGATGGACATGACGATGATTCCGATAACGCCCAATCCGCCACCGTCGTTATCATCTCTGTGCATCCCTCCGAACATGGCTGAAAAACGGGCCATTGAGGCCAGCATCATGATGGCTCCGGCCATGGTTGCAGCAATGGTTCCGATAAGGATATCTCTGTTTTTCACATGTGCCAGCTCGTGGGCCAGCACCCCCATCACCTCCTGCCGATTCAGCAGCGATAAAAGCCCTTGGGTAACGGCAACGACGGCATGATCCGGATTTCTTCCCGTAGCAAATGCGTTGGGAGAATCTTTTGGGATAATGAATACTTTGGGCATGGGTAGGTTCGCCTGACGTGACAGTGTCTGAACCATCTCGTAGAGTTCAGGTGCCTGTTGGAGGGATGCTTCACGTGCCTGGTACATTTTTAATACAATCTTATCCGAATACCAATAGCTGAAAAAATTCATCCCTGCCGCCAAAACCAGGGCGATCATCATCCCCTGGCGCCCTCCAAGCATGTTGCCGACAACCATAATAAAAACCGTCATAATGGCGAGCAAAAGCGTTGTTTTTAGCTGGTTGCCCATCGTTTTCATCTCCTTTTGTCAAGGGGTACCTTTTCGTTAAAAATAGAATCAGTTTTATAGAAGCTACACTAGTATAATGATAATTCTCACAAAGGCAACAACGATCCTCAAGCAACTCACTGCTTTACAACCACCGGTTTCGGTGTTAATTTCATTGTGTCGGAAATTAGCAACACCCACATGCACACCCACTACAAAAAAGGTTCGGGAATTATCATGGATTATATCAAAATCAAATTCGGAAGCAATTTTGATCCCACCGGACAAAACCTGGGAAAAACGATGCAGGAAATCTTTCGACCACGACCCGTCAGCCCGATGTTCTCTTCCAAAGAGCATATATGGACGCCACAAATGGACATTTTTGAAACTCCCGAGGAGATAATGATCTGGGCTGAAATCTCCGGTGTTGAAAAAGACGATCTTAACCTGGAAATCAACTCCCGAGCGGTCAAATTATCAGGCATCCGGAAAGAGATGCCCCGTGTATCCAACGGTACTTATCGGCTTGCCGAGATTCAATACGGACGGTTCGAAAGGGTTTTGTATCTCCCTTCTCCCGTAGACACGGAAATCGTCTCTTCAAGCTTTACCAACGGATTTTTGACCATCCGGATTGCCAAGCTCAAAATGGACAAAGTACACCAAGTTCCCATTAGTGACGAATAACTGAAAAAACTTATCATCTGCACGAGAATCAGTTGATCGAAGATAACATGACCTCACCCAATCCACACACCCTTTAAGGAGGGCGTTATGAACGACAAGCAACCATCGTTGGATTATAACACCGAAAACATACCGAATGAGCTTCCCATCCTCCCCCTGTTCGATGCTACCCTTTTCCCTAAAATGGTGTTGCCCCTAGTGGTCATGAAAGGTGAATCGGTCCATCTGATCGATGAAGCCATGGCCAAAGATCGGATGATCGGTCTGTTGGTGGCTAAGAAAAATGAAGAAGGAAAATCGAATCCCGAAAGCGACGACCTCGCGAAAATTGGGACTTCAGCGCTGATTTTAAAAATGGCCAAAACGGATGATAACCGGGCACAATTGCTGGTACAGGGGCTCAGCCGGTTCCGTGTCAAATCGTTTTCAAAAGAGAAATCTTACCTTGTGGCCGAAGTGGAGCACTTCAAGGATGTTGACCACAAGAACAAGGAGACAGAGGCGTTGATGGCCAACGTTATCAAACAATTCAACCGGATTGTTCAGCTTTCTCCGGGGTTGCCCCAGGAGATCGGTGCCATGGCCAACTCAATAAAAGAACCAGGCACGTTGGCGGACATGGTGGCGTCTACAATCAACTCTTCTCCGGAGGAGAAGCAGCGGATCCTGGATGAGGAAGACTCTACGAAACGCCTAAAAACCGTTACCAAGTTGATTCACCACCAGTTGGAAATTCTTGAGCTTGGGAATAAAATCCAATCTCAAGTCAAAGGAGATATGGACAAACGCCAGCGGGAGTACTACCTGCGACAGCAACTCAAAGCAATTCGTGAAGAACTGGGGGAAACCGATGAAAGCACGGTGGAGTTGGATGAATACCGGACCAAAATTAAGGAGAACAATCTTCCGGAAGAAGCAGTAAAAGAAGCCGAACGGGAAATAGAACGCCTTTCTCGCATGCATCCCTCTTCCGCAGAATACACGGTGGCCATGACCTACCTTGACTGGCTGACCGAACTGCCATGGGATGAAAGCACCGAAGACAATTTGGATATCAAAAAAGCCAGGAAGGTACTGGACGATGATCATTTCGGCCTGGAGAAACCCAAAAAGCGTATCATCGAATACCTTGCGGTGAGAAAACTCAAACCAGACTCCAAGGGTCCCATTCTCTGTCTTGCCGGCCCTCCGGGCACCGGCAAAACCTCCTTGGGCACCTCCATCGCCCGGGCTCTGGGGCGCAAGTTTCATAGGATTTCCTTAGGTGGAGTACGCGACGAGGCTGAAATCCGCGGACACCGGCGAACCTATGTTGGGGCCCTTCCCGGACGTATCATCCAGGGACTTCGAAGGGCCGGCTCCAACAACCCCATTTTCATGCTTGACGAGATAGACAAAGTGGGCTCCGATTTTCGGGGAGATCCTTCATCGGCCCTTCTGGAAGTGCTGGATCCGGAACAGAACTTCTCATTTTCCGATCACTACCTGGATGTGCCTTTCGATTTGTCAAAAGTCATGTTTATTACCACGGCGAATATGCTGGATACCATTCCTTCGGCTCTTTTGGACCGCATGGAGGTCATCCAGCTGTTGGGGTATACGGAAGATGAAAAGGTCAAAATCGCCTTTCGATACCTGATCCCCCGTCAACGAGAAGCCCACGGCCTCAAAGCTAAACAGATTACCATTACCAATGGGGCGGTGCGTCGCATCATCTCCGGTTATACCCGTGAAGCAGGTCTTCGAAATCTTGAACGGGAAATCGCAACCATATGCCGCGGTGTTGCTGCAGGAATCGTCGAAGGCACCATCAAAAAGGCCACGGTTAAAGTAAACGATGTGGCCGAATACCTGGGTCCGGTCAAACTACAGCCGGAAGCCAGAGCCCGGACGACAACCCCCGGCGTGGCCACGGGCCTGGCCTGGACCCCAACCGGAGGAGATCTTTTATTCATTGAGGCAACGGCCATGAAAGGGAAGAAAGTTCTCACCCTCACCGGTCAATTGGGCGATGTCATGAAAGAGTCGGCCACCGCAGCGCTGAGCTTTATCCGTGCCAATGCCAAACGGCTTGATATC
>DAOWNV010000253.1 GCA_030642405.1 Desulfosarcina sp. | reverse complement strand
TTCCATTAATAAAAAAAGATATATGAGGTGAAGATGGATACCTTACTACTTGAAATCGGTGCCGAAGAAATCCCGGCGGGCTATATTCAGCCGGCACTGGATGCCATGGCCGATAATCTGTTGAAACAGTTGGACAATGCCTACATTCGCCATGGAAAACACCATACCTGCGGTACACCCCGCCGGTTGACGGTGACCGTTGAACAGGTAGCACCCAAACAGGAAACCGTTACCGAACAACTTTTGGGACCACCGGAAAAAATCGCATTTGACGATGCAGGCAAACCAACCGTGCCGGCGGTGAAATTTGCCGAAAAGGCCGGCGTTGCGGTCAACCGCCTCAAAGTGGTAGAAACGGATAAAGGCCGATACTTAAGTGCCCGTAAAACCAACCGCGGGAAGGCCACCTCCTCGTTGCTCAAAACCATATTACCCGATGTAATCCTTTCCACACCTTTTCCGAAAAGTATGCGCTGGGCTGACTTCTCCATTCAATATGCCCGGCCAATACAGAGTATCGTTGCTTTGTATGGTGAAAAGGTGGTTCCGTTCACCCTGGGCGGCCGAATCAAAAGCAGCCGTCAGGCACTCGGACACATGTTTATGAACCCTGGAAAAATCGCCATCTCCTCCCCGGATCTTTATGAGGAGACGATGGATTCCGTCAACGTGATCGTTGACATTGGCAAACGCCGAAATAAAACTGCCGAGGAAGTGGCTCAGGCGGCTGCATCCATTGGTGGAAAAGTACTTCCCGACCAAGAGTTGCTTGATATTGTCACAAACCTCGTGGAGACACCCATTGCCACAGCCGGAAGATTTGACGACATCTTCCTTGAAGTGCCTAAAGAGATTCTTATCACAGCTATGCGCGAACATCAGAAATATTTTGCCGTTATCGATACCGCCGGCAACCTTATGCCCGGTTTCGTCGCGGTCAACAACACCCGAACCAGGGATATGGATCTGGTTGCCACCGGACACGAACGTGTACTACGGGCCCGTCTTTCTGATGCCCGCTATTTTTACAGTGCCGATATCAAAGTTCCCTTGGAAGATTGGGTGAAAAAGCTCAAAGGCGTTCTTTTTCAGGCGAAACTAGGCAGTATGCATGAAAAGGTGATGCGTGTGGAAAACCTCGCCGGCTGGCTGGCCGACAAGGTGAATCCTGATAGAAAAGAGAAAGTCATACGCGCGTCCCACCTGTGCAAAACCGATCTTGTGAGTCAGGTAGTAGGGGAATTCGCTAAACTTCAGGGAATCATGGGGCGTATTTACGCCCAGGTGGCAGGAGAAGAACCGGATGTCGCCACAGCCATAGAGGAGCACTATCGTCCCACACGCAGTGGTGGAAAATTGCCGGAAACCGAGACCGGTGCACTGCTCTCCATTGCCGACAAAATCGACTCCATCTGTGGTTGTTTCAGTGTGGGACTGATTCCCACCGGTACCGCTGATCCATACGCCCTTCGCCGCCAGGGAATTGGTATACTGCAGATCGTACGCAGCCGCAACATAAACGTCCCGATAACGGAACTGGTCGAGAAAGGGATCTCTCTGTTTGCCGAGAAAAGCAGTAAAGATCCGGAAGAGACCGCTGCAGCCGTATCGACATTCTTGAAAAATCGCCTCTCACGGCTGCTCGCTGATGACGGAATATCAAAAGATGTGGTCGCTGCAGTGATCAGTGCCTCTGCGGATCGAATCCCTGATGTTGAACGTCGTGCCAAAGCCCTTGAAAAACTTAAAGTAAAATCGGATTTCGACCCACTGGCCGCCACATTCAAACGAGTAGAAAATATACTGAAAAAATCAACGGAGCAAGACGAACAATCAATCAATCCGTCCCTTTTTGAACACCCATCTGAAAATGCTTTGTTTGAAGCCGGCAAAACGGTAAAGACAAAAGTTAAAGAACTGATCGCCGATGGTGACCTTGACAGCGCTTTGGGTACCATCGCTACTTTGCGAACTCCAGTTGATGCCTTTTTCGACGATGTCATGGTGATGGCCGAGAACGACAACATCCGCCGCAACCGCTTGGCTCTGCTGGCGTTTATCTCGGCCATTTTCGGGCAGATTGCCGATTACTCACAAATATCCACCTAATGATTGTCAACTATCAATAAGACACGTAACAAATCGCCATTAGATGCTCATCCATCGAATACAAGGAGAATACTATGCCTTTCGACCCCAATAAAGATAAAATGCTGAAAAAATGGAAATGCGAAGAGACCGGGTTGGTAGTAACCATCAACCAATACGATACGGGTGAAGCCAAAGTACAGATCGGCCCCCGTATCCTTAAAAAAAAGGACGGAAGCGACCGTGCGCCGGTCAAAGCCGGCCGGCTTACCATCGAAGACATTCTATGGTTTTACGACATCATCGATGAAATTAAAGACGAGCTGTCCGATCGGCAGCGTCCTGAATAGAAAAAGTCGTTGGCAACCGTATCCTCTTTTTCTACACTAGTTATTTTGGATTTATGATCGTGTTGTTAAAAGGGATTGAGGGGGAAACCGTATGAGGCCATACCTCGACGACTGATAATATAACCCGACAATATGGTCATAAAACCATGCCTGATCGCCGCGCCATCGTTAATCCCGTAAAAGGGAAAAATCCGCCTGAAACAGGCTCATTTGCCATCCTGGCAGCCACCCAAAGCGATATGCAGCTTTTGTCCCGTCTCACCAACACACCACTGGTGGAACAACGCAAGATCTACATGAGCACCGCCTTTATATATGCAGATGACCAACACCGCTTTACACTGGCCGGTCCGCTGCTCGGTGCCCCGTATGCCGCCATGCTCGTCGAAGCACTGAAGGTGTGGGGCGTTGAAACCATTCTTTTTCTCGGTTGGTGCGGCGCCATATCCCACAATGTAAAAGCCGGAGAAATCATCGTGCCGGACAGTGCCATGGTGGACGAAGGGACCTCCGGCCACTACTGTGATCCATCGTGCAACGTAGCCCTTCCTTCCCGGTCGGTTTCCCATCAGATCCGCCTGGCGTTGGAACACTTCGGTGCCTCCTTTCATGAAGGCTCCATCTGGACCACGGATGCCATTTTCCGTGAAACCGTCGAAAAGGTGAAACACTATCAAACAAGGGGAGCTTTGGCTGTAGAGATGGAATTATCGGCGATTTTTAGCGTAGCCGGATTTCGGGAAATGGCCGCGGCCGGAATTCTCATCGTTTCAGACGAAGTGTCCGACTACCAGTGGCGGCCGGGTTTTTCCACACCGGAATTCAAAACCGCACGGGAAAAGGCTTGCCGGGCGGTCTTGATGTTGGCAAGGGTCCTTAGTTCATAGAGGATTCCTAATATCTTTTAGCCTGAAACCTTGAACTCTGAACCACAAACAACAAATCATGGACCAAAAACCGGACACCATTATCGAACTCGTCGACCTGCTGACGGCCTACAACAAAGCATACCGCCAAGGGACTCCCATGGTGGAGGATGCCCAATACGACCAGTTGGTCGAGAAGCTGCGTGCTATCGCTCCCGGTCATCCTTTTTTCCAGCAGGTGGAGCCTGAAGAATTTACCGATCGGCGGCAAGTGCGCCACCCGGCCCCCATGCTCTCCATCGAAAAAGCCTACACAAGTAAACAACTGGAGCGGTTCGTGACCCGTGTGGAAAAAGAGGCCGATGTGCTTAACCTGGGTGCCGTCACCTACAGGCTGACCCCAAAATTGGACGGGGTGGCCGGTCGGGATGACGGCCACGTGTTCGCCACCCGGGGCAATGGTCTTGTGGGTTATGAGATTTCCAGAGCATTTTCCAAAGGCGTCATTCCCATTGGCGGCCGTGGCCAGGGGGTGGGTGAAATTGTTGTGGTTAAATCCTATTTCGACCAACAGATGGCGGACTTTTTCGAGCACCCACGGAACATGGTGGTCGGCATTATCTCCTCGGACACTATCAATGAAAACGCTCGGGCCGCGTTGAACGACGGCATGGTCCATTTCGTTCCCTATAAACAAATAACCCCACGAATCGTTGACGGCCGACATCTGGTGGAAACGTCAGGCAACCTGGTTGAAGCATTGTTGTCCGAGGTGGATTATCCAACCGACGGCGTCGTAGCCGAAGTGACGAACAAAGCCCTGAAACAGCGCATGGGAGCCACTGCCCACCATTACCGTTGGCAGATTGCGATTAAAACAAAAGGCCGGACGGCACAAACGGTGGTCACCGGCATCCAG